>NZ_AUTN01000109.1:0-22680 GCF_000497955.1 Pseudoalteromonas sp. TAE56 | reverse complement strand
CAGCCACTTCGCGGGCTACTTCGGCAGAGGTTGTGGTGTGATCAACCAAAACAGTGTGCGGTAACATGCCCGCTAACACGCCATCGTCGCCATACACTACTGAGCGTAAATCATCATCGTTACCAACACACATAAATACGATGTCGGCATTGCTGGCAGCTTCGCGCGGGGTTGATGCAAAGCTTCCTGAATGTTCTGCAGTCCACGCTTTTGCTTTAGCTTGAGTGCGGTTATAAACGCATACGCTGTGCCCTGCTTTTGCTAAATGCCCCGCCATTGGGTAACCCATTACGCCTAAACCTATAAATGCGACTTTCATTGACATAAAAATGACCTATTAAACTGATAACTTAGAAACTAGACCACGATTATGTCAATCGGTCGATAAAAAAGCGAATGAAAGTCTTTATAAAATTTCCTTAGCGGGAAAGGTAAGTAGGTAACCTATGGACAGTATTTATCAATTTAATGCACCACTTTACAACAGCGAAAATTTTTCTCTTAGCCAGTTACAGGGCAAAACCGTCCTTATTGTTAATACAGCGAGTAAGTGTAATTTTTCGGTGCAATTAAACGCACTCGAAAAGCTCTATCAGCAATACAAAGGCAATGGTTTTACTGTGCTTGCGTTTCCGTGTAACCAGTTTGGCCAAAATGAGCCGCTCGATAATTTAGCCATAAAAGACTTTTACCAAGATCAATTTAATATCTCGTTTGAGGTATTTGGCAAGGTAATGGTAAATGGGCCAGAAACACACCCGTTGTTTAATTATTTAAAATCGCATACGCGGGGTATTTCGCAAAATCGTGCTATTAAGTGGAATTTCACTAAGTTTTTAATTAATTCACAAGGGCAACTTGTTGCACGTTATGCACCGCGAACTAAGCCCGAAACACTTATACAAGTAATAGAAAGCAACTTACTGCAAGCCGCAAAGTTAAACGCAGCTAAAGGTGGTAAAAAAGTATCGTCAAAAATACCTTTGTTTACCCCAAGTAAGGCTCCGCTTAAGGCTTAATTTAAATCAATAAAATGCGTTTTACTTAGGCGCTTACTTGTAAAGTAGTTTAATGTATTAAAGGTTAACTACCCTACAAATACTTAAGCGTCGAGGCTATTACCATGAACATTGCTTTTTTTAGTACTCAAAAGTACGAACTGCCTTTTTTTGAACAAAGTACACGCGATTACAGCGCTATAAAAATAACGTATTTTGAGCAAGCCCTGAGCGAACAAACGGCCATTTTAGCAAGCGGGTTTGATGCAATATGTGTTTTTGTTAACGATACCGTAAATACCGCCGTTATTGAGCAACTGGCAAGCCAAGGCATTAATACTATTTTGCTGCGTTGTGCAGGATTTAATAACGTTGATTTACCTGCAGCAAAAGCACATAAAATTAAAGTATTACGCGTGCCCGCATACAGCCCAGAAGCCGTAGCTGAGCACTGTATAGCGCTTATGCTAACACTTAGTCGTAAAACCCATAAAGCTTATAACCGTGTACGCGAAGACAATTTTGATTTAAACGGATTACTAGGTTTTAACTTGCACAACAAAACCGTGGGTATTGTAGGTTGCGGTAAAATTGGCCTTGCGCTGTGCAGCATTTTAAATGGCTTTGGCGCTAATGTATTAGTGTGCGACCCATACGCGCAACCTGGCAATTATACAATTACCGATATAGACACCTTACTTAGCCAAAGCGATGTGATCTCTTTACATTGCCCACTGAACGAGCAAACTCATCATTTAATAAATGATGAGGCATTTAGTAAAATGAAAACTGGCGTTATGCTCATTAACACTTCTCGCGGTGCATTGCTTGATAGTAACGCGTGTATTAGCGCACTTAAAACTAAAAAGCTAGGTTACCTGGGGCTCGACGTTTACGAGCAAGAGTCGGAGCTCTTTTTTAAAAACCACAGCGACGAAATAAATCAAGACGATATATTCTCGCGCTTAGTGAGCTTTAAAAACGTATTAGTAACGGGGCATCAGGGCTTTTTTACTCAAGAAGCACTCACCGAAATAGCAAACACAACCCTATTTAACGCACTTGAAGTAAGTGAAGGTAGGCCTCTAACTAATGAGGTTTTATAAAGACCTAAGCTATACCTAAATAACAGGCACAAAAAAAGCGAAGTGCGTTTAAAACTCACTTCGCTTTATTAATCTATTTTTAGGGCTTAAATAAAATTAACCAAACGCAACGTTTGCAAATACTAAGGTCATTAATATTGGGCAAACAAAACGAATATACTGAGCAAACCAGTAATGTACGCCGGTTGTTGCTTGGTGTAATTTATTACCACGCTGCCACATCCACCCTACTGTAATAAAGTAAAACAAGCCCATAAGCGGCAATTGGTATTGGGTAAATAGCATAATGACCAAACCAAATAACCAATCAAAATTTAGTATAATCGCACTTGCACACACAAGTACAACGGCGCTTACCGCCCATGTTGCTTTGGTGCGGCTAACGTTGTGGTTTTCGACTAAAAACGCTACCGGAATTTCGGTGGTCGATATAGTTGACGTAACCGATGCGATAGACATTAATACAAAAAACAGTAAACCCACTAATAAGCCAATTTCGCCCATGGTGCTAAATAGCGCAGGTAAAATAGCAAAAATAAGTTGCCCTTCGCCAATCAGTTTACCGCCACTAAATACCTCTACACCGTTATGCTGAGCCACATAAATAGCGGGGATAATAAGTAAACCCGCTAAAAACGCGACACTGGTATCGAGTAAGGCAACACCTGCAGTGAGCTTTGGTAAATTAGCATCTGGCTGTAAGTACGATCCGTAAATCATCATACAACCCACACCTAACGAGAGCGAAAAGAACGCTTGCCCCATTGCGGCAATAATTAAGTTAGGGTCGAGTATTTGGCTAAAATCAGGAATTAAATATGCGGCAAAGCCTTCACTTGCGCCATCGAGTGTTGCAATGTAGGCAATTAAACCAACAAGCAATATGAGTAGCAGTGGCATTAAACGGCGCGACCAGGTTTCGATTCCCGATTTAACACCTTTTAAAATAATACTGGCAGTTAAAATAAGCATAAGCGGCGTAAATACAAAATTACGAAGCACTGAGTCGCTATGTAAAAATTCGCTTGCGCCTGTGAAACCTAAAAAGGTTGTTATGGGTTCAATAGCGTAGGAGAGCATCCACCCTGCTACTATTGAGTAAAAACTTAGCATAACAACCGCGCCCGCAAGACCAATATAACCTGCTGTTGCGCCTACTTTGCGGTTAGTGCTTTGCCATGCATCGCCCAATGCTTTTACCGGATTAGCTTGTGCTTTGTGGCCTAAATAAAGTTCGGTATACAGCGCAGGGAGCGCAAGTAAAAATATAACAATAAAGTAAACCAGTAAAAATGCACCGCCGCCATGGTTGGCCGCTTGCGTAGGAAAACCCCAAATATTACCTAAACCCACTGCTGCGCCAGCAGCGGCTAAAACAAAACCAAGTCGGCTTTGAAACCCATCACGCACTTGTGCCATACATCTACAAATCTGTTATTATTTTGATTATTGTGAATTAAACCATATTTCATGCCAGCTGAGTAATAAAATTGTACCCAGCCTTTATTAGGGGCGTTAACCGCTCACAATATCAGCGACTTCTTTTGCTTTAGGGCTTTTATGACTGAACACTATTTTAAAAACGCCTTGAGTATTACTTCAACTCAATTTGCAAATTTGCCTTTAGCTAGTAACAGTATTTTATTATTTAATGCTAAAACACTTGAGCTAAGTGACTTTAATTTGCCCGATTGCTTAAGCCCGGTTGAGTTAGCCATTATAAACCGCCGCAAAAGCCCGCAAGCTAAACAAGAGTATTTAGCTACGCGGTTATTGTTAAAGCACCTTATTAAAATAACGCAGCCGCAACATGCGCACGTAGCCCTTAATAAAATGAGTACAGAATTTGACGAGGCAAGCTCAAAGCTGCAAGTACATGTAAGTGATGATGTTATTAATACCTGTATCTCGCACTCGCATGGTTTAGTTGGGGTTGCGCTTAACCTTGGTAAAAGTGAGTTTGGTTTTGATATTGAAAAAGTAAGCTTAAAGCGCCCATTTGAAAAGCTCGCTAAGCATTTTTATCATAATGATGAAATTACACTTATTACAATGCCCACTAATACCCAAGCCCAAGCGGATACGTTTTTTAGAATTTGGACATTAAAAGAGTCACTTGCTAAAGCCACCAGCCGCCCTATTGCAAAACTACTTAGCCCTAATGTGTTTGACGAATTACATAGTGCAAAGCTCAGTGCTTGCAGTAATCGCGTTACTGTAGCTGATAGCAGTGACAGTAATGTTTGTTTTGATGTAAGTGTGGTGCATAAAAAAAGCATCGACTGGCGATGCTTTTTATTAACTGATTTTGTTAACTGAATTTATTAACTGAATTTATTAAGTACTTTAATAAATCGCTTTCCTGAATAAGCTCGATTTACGCAGCAAAATCGTTTTCTAATAAACGGCTATGAATAGACTGTACTACGTTATCTGACTCAGTTTGCTCTACTAAAAAGCACAGGTTGTGCTTACTAGCACCGTGGCAAATTAATCGAATGTTAAAGTCTTTTAGTACACTCATTAAGTTCATTTCGTGTTGGCGTAATTGAATCTCAGAGCCAATAAGTGCTACCAGTGTTAAATTGTTTTCTACCGACACATGGCAAAACTCAGCAAGCTTATCGAGGCATTCTTGGTCAAGCTCTGGACGCGAGGCGTTTTGCGCGTTATCAAGGGTTATAGCTACGCTGATTTCTGATGTGGTCACCAAATCTACCGATATATTATATTCACTTAATAGTGTAAATACGCGTGCTAAAAAGCCACTAGCGAGTAGCATTTCTGGGCTTTTAAGCGTAAGCAATATTTGGTTTTTACGTTGCGTTACTGCGCGTATACCTGGTTGCTGCGATTTTTCGCGCTCAATCCATGTACCACCACGCTCAGGCTCGCGGCTAGAACCTACAAACACGTTAATGTGGCTACGGCTTGCTGGTAAAATAGTCGCTGGGTGTAATACTTTTGCGCCAAAGGTTGCCATTTCAGCGGCTTCGTCAAAACTTAAACGTGCAATGGGCGTCGCTTTTGCGCACAAACGCGGGTCGGTGCTAAAAATGCCCACTACGTCGGTCCAAATATGCACGCTTTTAGCGTTAATTGCTTCAGCTAAAAGTGCAGCGCTATAGTCAGAACCACCACGTCCAAGCGTTGTTGTTTGGCCGTATTCGTCACTGCCAACAAAGCCCTGAGTAACAATTACTTGAGCGTCTAATAACGGAATTAAATGTTCTTTAGCAGCTTGCGCTGTAGCGGCAACATTAGGCGTTGCTTTACCAAATTGACTGTCGGTTTTAAGCACCTTGCGTACATCAAAACGATCGGCATTTAAGCCATTTAAACGCAGTACCTGTGCAAACAAATACGACGACAAACGCTCACCAAAGCTAAGTAGCTCATCGTGTTGCTGATCGGTTGTTAGTGTCTCTTGAGCCAATGTTTGAAATGCTTTTAGGGTTTCGTTAAAGCCAATCGCTAAATCGGCATCAAGCGATAACTCATCTAAAATAGTTTGTTGAATAGCAAGCACGCCGTTTATGTGTTCTTGGCGCTCACTTGGGGTAATACTTGATTTACACAGTGCAACTAAATGGTTAGTTACGCCGGCACTAGCGCTCACGGCAACAATACGTACGCTTTTATCTGCAACAATAATTTCGCTACAGCGACTCATCGCTTCAAAGTTTGCAACACTGGTTCCGCCAAATTTGGCAACGATGTAATCTGATTTTGCGCTTAACTCTATTTTAGGCACTGTTTGTGGCGCTGATTGGGTAGTCATTTAGTCTCCTTTCGCGATATCCAAATCGCAATAAAACAAGAAGAACTTGGCAAAGGAATGCTTGAAGATAAGTCCACTGCCAGAAGCTCTCCACCTATATTGGTGACAGTTTTGAGGATTCAGCCCCATAAACCGAAAAACAATGACGACGTATCATTATTTTCCTCGGCGAGTACTTCCCTCCTTAATGATCATCGGCTTTCGTCGCCTAACATTAAGTACCTAAGTATCGCACCTCTTCTGAATGCTTTATTAACCAGTGGCTAATAAAACAAAACCCCACTAAGTAGCGGGGCTTTGAAAGTTATCGTTTAGACGTCTAGCTGTCAAGCGTTTTAATAATTAATAGCACTTAAATTAGATAAAACTGCCCATGTAATACGAGCCTGCATAACCTACGGTGTAGCAAATTAATAAATGCAGCGATAAGCGCAAGTAGCTCATAAAGGTAAGCGCTTTAACTTTGCTCATGGCAATAATGCCCGCAGCCGAACCAATAATAAGCATTGAACCGCCCACGCCCGTTGCATACGTAAACGACAACCAGTGCTGTTGGCTCATTACTATATCGGCTTTTAATAAAGCAGCGGTAAGCGGTACGTTATCGACCCCTGCTGATAATATGCCCATTAAGTAGTTTGCGTACTCAGGTGCCATTACCGTATATAGGTCGGTAAATTTACTCAACATACCAATTTCTTTAAGTGCGCCTACAAGTAAAAGTACACCTACAAAAAACAATAATGTGTCGTATTCTATATCGCGAACAAAATCGATTATGTCTTTGTTAATGTCTTTTTTGCGCATTAAAAATTGCGCTACTAAAAACATGACTGATAAGCCAAACAAAAAGGTGAGTAAAGGCGGTACGCTGTAAATTACACTCAGCATAAGTGTGCTCACTACGGTAGATAAAAATATAACAGCAATGGTTATGTCGGTTTTTTCAATGCGGGTTTTACCTGCACCAGCAAACTCAACACGCCCTTTCATACCGATAGACAGCAACGCGGCTAACAGCATAACGCTTGCAAGAGCTGGCGCTATAAGGAGTAATAAATGACCTATGGTTACTTTGCCATCTAAAAATATCATTAGCGTGGTTACGTCACCTGTTATTAGCGATACCCCGCCAGAGTTAACTCCAAACACAATAAGCGTGGCATATTTAATAAGCTTTTTAGGTTCAAGTTTTAACGACATAACAACCGCAAGCGATATAAGCGTCGCTGTTACGTTGTCTGAAATCGACGAAAACAAAAACGCAAAACCACCCACCAAAAACATCAGCTTTTTTTCGCCAATACTTTTTGGCATAACGCGGTGCACAATGTTTTCTATAAACCCCTTTGAATTTAAATACGCTACAAAGGTCATTGCAGCCATTAAAAATAACCATAATGAGGCAATTTCTAAAATATTTTCATTTAGGAGGTGTTGAACTGTATCGGGGCTTTGCCCGTGTAGAGGGTATATAAAAAGAAGAATCCAGCAAAGCGTACCAAAAAACAGCGTGGTTTTAGCTTTATTAACATGGATTATATCTTCTATAACGATCAGTAAAAATGCAATCGCTATCAGGGTTAGAATAATCGAGGAAACCATGGTAGTTAAACAACCTTTGATATAGTTTTAAAGAACACACAAATAACGTTCCATTTCATGTGCCTATTTTCGGCGCGAATTTTAGCACTGCCTCTATGCAAAAACTATTATTAAATGGTCTTAAAAACGAATACTATATACAGACAAGGTTAATTAAAAATACGTAATAATGAGTCATCTAAAAGAACTCAATAATAAAATACTAGGATGTTGTAACCCCTTATGATCCCAGCTAAAAAGCTGCTAAACACCATAACCGAACATTGGGGTGTATTAGAGCTATTATTTAAACGTTTTAAAATGGCTGACTTTAGCCTAAAAGACGTACAAAACGCGATTAAGCAAAAGCAGCCTACGTGGTCAAACGAACGCATTTATAAAGAAACAAATCGTTTGTTAAACCAAGATATTTTAATTCCACTGGCTAAATCCTCACAGCTTGAAATAAATCGTGCCATTGCCGACTTTGCTACGTTTTTACTGCAAGAAGAGCATTTAGGCTTAGCGCAAGAAATTAGCGTATTAGTAGACGACCTTGCACGTTTAGGAAATCGCCTAGATAACGCTGGTGAAATAGAAGACTTTGACGATTTACGCCGCTACAGCCGCATTATGGATGATCGGGTGCGTAAAATAATGAAGCTCTATACGCACAACGAAAACGCTATTTTAAATATTGTTGAACAAGCTAAATCTAATAATGCAGTGCAATCGCTGCAAAAGCGTTATAAAGCGGTAATAGAAGCGTTTGACGAATACATAGAGCCAATGCTTGAAATGGTTGATATTCGCGGTGAATTTCATGCGTGTTTTACCCTCATTGAAGAGCAAATAAGTAAGCAAATACTGCACATTGAGCGCTCAGGTAAAGCGTACAACGACAAACGTATGCTTGAGCAATTACGTACCCGTATACTCGAAATGCATTTAGTGGGTCGAGAAAGCTTACGTAAAAGTGCCGATATGCTTATGCCGCTGCGCGAAGAGTTACGCCGTAATAACTTAATTACTCGCCAAGCAGCTAAAGTACTCGGGCTTGTGCGTAAAAATGGCGTAGACAACATGCTAAGTGCGGTGCAGCCACATTTTGTAAGCGACGCACAGCGATATTCACTTGGTCAGCAACGCCATATTGTGGCTTACATGGCAAGCTTGGTGGAGTTTGAACACGAAGAATACCAATTGCCAGATCAACAAGACGTGCCTGCATTTGTTACGCCTAATATTCCTGACTACAACGATGTTAAAACCAGTTTTGCCAAGCGCTTTAATAAAAAACGCAAAAAGCCGCAGCCCTTGCTGCAATTTTTAGACGAAAGCTACCCAGATCTCGATGCCGACGAAATGCTATTTTTGTATCAAAAATTAGTTAGCGACAGCGATATTAAAATAATTCAAAGTGATGAAAAAGCCCGCGTAAAAATTGCCGGTCAGCACTTTTCTTTATATCCATTTAATTCAGAGCCTCAGCCAGATTCAAAGGCAGGTAAATAAACCATGACACACATAAACTTAGACGAGCTAACCCATCTACAAGCCATAAATAAAAAATTAGTAGCGGGTTATCACATTTGCGAGCAAGACAACGTAATGTGGCAAGAGCTTGACCAACACATAGAAGACTACACCGCCCTATTTACCGCCCTAGGTAACGATTTAAAACGCGACAGCCGTGGCTTTTATTATTTTGGTAGCGACGAGAGCACGCCAAATATGGGCAAAATATCTCGCGCTATCGCGCTTACCATTTACATTTTAATTGAGCACTACGCCAATACGGGTAAAGACCCAATGCGCGCATTGTTTGACGACGTAAACGATTTAGAGCTTATGCAAACGCTGGTGCAAATTAACAAACATCTGTTTGATCAGCTTGAGATATTTTCGGGATCGGACCTGCGCAAAGACGTATACCTGCGCATGGTGCGCTTAGGGTTAGCCCGTGAAGTGGAAGGCGGCTTTATGCTACAAGCGCCAATTCACCGCTACATAGATGCATTAATGGAAGTAAACGAAGAAACCTACGTTACAGAGGACGAGGAATGAAAAATCTATACGGACTAAGTAAACTCGCCCTACTTAACACTGCAGGCTATGCAAAGTGTGTGATCCCGCTTGATAAAAGCAGCTCTATTTGCGCGCCCAATAACACAGGTAAAAGCTCGGTTATTAACGCCTTGCAGTTTCCGCTTATTAACGATTTACGCTTAACAGAATGGGACGGACACGATTTAGATGAAACCCGTAAGTTTTATTTTTCATCCGATCAGTCTTACATTTTACTCGAAGCTAACTTGCCTCATGGCTCGGTAGTGATTGGTGTTGCAGGACTTGGTAAAATTGCCGGTTATGCGCATCAGTACTTTTGTTATCAAGGAAAGCTTGATTTAGAGCAGTACACGCAAGGTAAAACTATTATTAAATTTACCAAGCTGTTCAACCATTTAAAATCACTTAACTACAACCCTATTGAGCTTAAAGCACAAGAGCTGAACGCGCTATTGACTGGTGGCGCAACGCCTTTTGATGGCGACATAAACTTAAAAATGATCCCGCTTAATAATGTGCAAGACTCCTCTATTTATAAAGAAATATTTAGACGTATTCTTAACTTACATAAATTAGGCGCAAGCGACGTAAAACGCTTTATGCTACGCGTGTTTGAACGCCATATGTCGAACTCTAAGGTCGACTTTTATGAAGTATGGCGTCGCTCGTTTGATAAAGTAAACCGCTCAAAACGCGAATTAAAAGCCCTTGAGTCAATGCAAGAGCCTATAGCCGCGCTTGAATCAATGCTCGAAAACCAAACCGTGCTTAAAGGTAAATTAGCGGCGTACGCACCTAAAATTGACCAAGCACTGATTGATTTTGATACCTATCAAGAGTCGCAACTCTCTGAGCTTGCCATAATGCTTGAAGATATAGAGCACGAAAAACACGAATTTGAGCAAAAGCAAAGCCTATACGTACAACAATCGCGCGATATAGAGCGCAGACAAACTCAAATTGAGCAGTGGTTTTTAGATTACGATGCGCTTAAAAGTGAATTTGAACTGGTAAATAAAGCCACGCTTAAAACCAGCCTGACTCAGTTAAAGCAAGATTACGAGTCGCTTTCGCACTCTATAACCAGCGCACAAGGGCAAAGCCTACATACGCTTGACTACCGCATTAGCGAAACACAAAAACAAATTAAGAGCTTAAAGCTGCAACTTAAAAACCTTGAGTTTAATTTGTTTACCCGTATGCGCGAAGACCTCTCGTTAAAAGAAGTAGAAGAAATATCGCGCATTTTAAACCCAGATATTCTCTCGTTTGCGACCACCACCAATGGCGATATAACCATTGATGACGAAGACGCATTTGGTGAGTTTTTATCGCTATTAAGTGAAAACGTTAAAGGCGGCGTACTAACTCTGCCAGGAGCGAGCATTAAGCTTAAAAAGCTATCCCCTGTACAAATGCAAAGCGGCGAAAATAAAGAGCAATTAACCGCTCAGCTCAGTGCACTTGAGCATTCACTTAAAGAGTTTAAGCAACAGCGCGATGTTGCTGCAAACGTTGCCGACAAACAAAAAGAAAAAGACGAATTATACGATGAGCTTATGAGCGCAGAGAGCGCCCTAAAACGCTTAGAACAGTTTGATATAATGCAGCAGTCTGTTGAAGCGCAAGCCATGCTAAAAGATCAGTTATTAGCTGAGCGCGAACAAGTTGACGACTACCTGCAAGATATTCAAAAAAATAGTGGCTCAATTGCTGATCGCCGCTCGTTAATTAAGTCAAAACAAGAGCAAATTAATCGTCAAACTGAGCGTCTGCGCCAAGTTAAAAGCGAGCGAATTGACCATACGCTTGATTTATACAGCGGCAAAGTAACCCCGTATATGATTGATATTACAGTCGACTTTGATAACTTAAGCGACCTTGTTCATCATTTTAATAAAGACTGCCAAGAGCTTCGTAATTTTGACATAAACGTACGCAACACCTATTTACATGTATATAACGCGGGTATTACTAAATTCGACAATGAAAACGACGAGTTTACTAAATATCAAAAGCTAATAAGCGCCTTTCATAATATTGATAACGAACGCGATGCCGTTGAGCGCCAAGCACGTGTTGCGCTTACCGAAGTGGCCGCAACTATTAAAGGCTTGCGAGAAGATTTAGACCGCCTTCGCCGCGAAATGAATAGCTTTAATAAAGGCATAAGCCAGCACCGTATTTCAAACTTGCAAGCGTTTAAAATTAACGTAATACCTCGCAAAATGCTGGTTGATAGTATCGATACCATTATCAGCACGTCGCATCAGTTTGAACAAGGCGACACACTTGATTTACTTAGCCAAGAACCGTACAGCGAAAGCGCGGTAAACGAAGCGAAAGATCACTTAATTAAACTCGCCTCAGATAAAGCGGGCTTAACACTTACCGATTTATTTGATATTCGATTTGAAGTGGTTAACCGCGCAGGTGAAACAGAGCACTTTGAAAAAATAGATTCGGCGGGTTCAAACGGAACACGTATTACTATTAAGTTATTGTGTGGCATGTTGTTTATTCGTTACTTATTAAGCGATCAGGAACAAAACCTATACCGTATACCTATTTATATAGATGAAGCGGCCGACATTGACCCACAAAATCAAAAAGCAATTATAGAAACCGCACTAAGCTTTGGTTTTGTGCCTATATTTGCCTCAGTTAAGCCACAAATAAGTTGTGACTACATTGTGCCGATTCGCTCAGTAAAAGATGGTGCACAAAACTGGGTAGATGAAAAAGATTGGATAGAAGTTGAACACAATTAATTGGCCGTTAAGGCAAACCAACTAAACTAAAATATAGGACGTTTAAATAATACACATTTAAACTATGTGTGTTATTTTAAATTAATGCATTTTATTGGAGCAAACGTAATGAAAAATATACTTATTGTTGCAGCGCTAGCACTACTTACAGCCTGTACACAAACCCCGGATTGGGATTACGATAAATCAGCCAACTTTAGTAATTTTAAAACATTTGCTTGGGTAGAAAACGCCAGCCTAACTAAAGACACAAATAACTATCAAATTAATGGCCTAATGGAAAAGCGTGTTCGCACTGCCGTAAACGAAGAGCTGAGCCAAACATTAGGTATGAGCTTAGTTGATGCAGCACAAGCTGATGTGCTTGTTAACTATCATGCATCGGTAGACAAAGAGCTTGAAGTAGATACATTTAATGTAAACTACCGCCCGCATTGGGGTTATTGGGGTACTGGTTTTCAACGTGATACAACCGCGCGTGAATACGAAGTGGGTACACTGATCATTGATATTGTAGATCGTGAATCTAACCAGCTAGTATGGCGCGGCGCAAAAGAAGGTCGATTAAAGAAAAATCAATCGCCAGAACAACGTGAAGCATCAATTAATAAAACAGTTAGCGAAATTTTAAGTAACTTCCCGCCGCAAAAGCAGCTGTAAGTTAAAATTAGTTTTTAAAAAGCTCACAGCATGTGAGCTTTTTTGTGGGTGTGTATTTTTGGAACTTTTAAAATAAAGTAATTACGAGCTACGCCCGTCACGCCAGCAAGCTGCACGTCTACAAAAACACCGCGTCAAACTTTACCTGTAGGCGCTAAGCTTGCTTGCGCGAGAAGCGATAGCTTCTAATTACTTATCTTTATGCGCTTACTCCACTCTAAATTACGATTTATACTTATGCAGTAACTCAAGCGGTATATGGCAATAGTCATCAGGATGATTAGTTAGTCGGTCTTGATGCTCAGGATCACTTGGCACGTAGTTAGTTAGCAGCTCTACTCCTACCACAATTTTATCAGCATCACTTCGCTGGCTTATATAATTGCTAGCAACCTCTAAATGATCTTGGCTTTTGCTATAGATGGCAGTGCGATATTTGGGGCCTACGTCATCCCCTTGTTTATTAATGCTGTATGGGTCAATAATTTCAAAAAAGTAGTCATACAGCTTATTTAGGCTAACGACTTTTGGGTCAAAAATTACCTTTACGCATTCGGCATAACCATCGTAATCGCCGTTAGTGGTTTTACTTGTACCATTAGCGCGCCCTGCTTCAGTACTTATTACGCCTGGTAAGTGCTTTAAAAATTCTTGTACGCCCCACAGGCAGCCACCAGCAAAGTAAATAGTATTTTGTTGTGTCGTATCCATTATAAATGTTACCCAATAAATAAAGTGTAAATGGTTATCAAATGCAGTTATTAACAAATTAATGTACAATCGCGCACAAAATGACTGCAGTTACATTTAGTTATTTTATCATGCTCAAATATAAGCTTTGAAATTAATTGTAACCGCAGCTACAAATAAAAAATGATGAGAAACACATGAATCGCACACCACACATTATAATACCTGCAATATTATGCAGTGTTACTGCATTTGCTAATGCTAATACGCTATCTGATGAGTCGGCAATCGAAAAAATAACAGTTGATGCATCGCCCACTGCAAACACATTACCTGTAGGTACATTTGACTCTCCAGTATCTAATTTAGAGTATGACCCACGTGTTGATTTACAATCACGTAATATGGCTGAAGCGCAAGCCGATGTAACTATACGCGGTGGTATTTTTGAAAACACCGGCTTTAGGATTGGTAGTGCTACTTTACTTGACCCACAGTCTGGGCATTATTTTGCTGAAATTCCTATTGCACCGCAAATGCTTACCGGCCCTTATATTTTAACAGGCGCAGACAACGCGCTTAATGGGGCTAATAGCTCTGTAGGCACCGTATCGTTTGGCTGGAAACCAATTAGCACGGGCGGCAGTGTATCGGTAGGTACTGGCACAAACGATTTTAACTTACAAAGCTTACATGCAGGTGTAAGTATGCCCCTTGAAGGCGCAAAGGATTGGAAGCTTGGTTTTGAAGGCGAGATTTCTCACTCACAAAGCGATGGCACTATTGATAACGGCGATCACGACTTTACGCGTGCATCGGGTCGCGTTCAATTAGCTAGCGCTGATTCTCAAACAGATTTATTTTTTGGCTCACAAGATAAGTTTTTTGGTTGGCCAAATTTGTACACTCCATTTGGCGTTAACGAAACAGAAGAGCTAGAAACCCGCTTATTAATGCTAAACCATAAGCAAAATTATGCACAGGATGGTAACTTTGAAGTGTCGGCTTATTACCGCACACACGACGATCATTATATTTACTCTCGCGAAAATCCAAGCGCTTTTGAAGCGTTTCACAAAAGTGAAGTTAAGTCGTTAGCGCTATCGGGGCATCATGCTCAAAGCGATGTATTTGCTGTAAATTATTCAGCACAGTTTATTGACGACTCCATTGAATCTACCACGCTTGAAAACAACTTTACCTCTCGTAAGTATTATAAATTAAGCGTATTGCCTGAATACAAAATGGCGCTTGAGGGTAACAAACAACTTATATTTCGTTTAGGCGCTGCGTTTGACGATACAAATAGAGACGACTCTGAACTGTCACTTATTGGTGATATAACGCTTAATACACATAACAGTAAAGGTTTTGAGCGCACGTTTTATTTATCGTACGCAGAGGCAAGCCAAGTAGCAGGCTATACCGCCATTGGCGGAAGTGATTCAGGCGGGTTATTTAGAAGTAATTACACCCTTGAGCGCGAAACGACTAAAAGCCTAGAACTAGGTTTATTAGTTGATGAGCAAACTTGGCAACTTAATTCGGCTATTTTTTATCGCAAAGATGACAACTTAACCGATTGGACGTTTAATTTTGATTCAAGCTCTGCGCGCTTTGCAAACCCTGTAGATATAAATACGACGGGCATTGAGCTCTTAGCAACTAAACACTTTGAAACAACCGAAATTGTAGCGAGTTACACCTACCTTCATAAATCAGAAAATTACGGTGCGGCAGATATTGACGCTAGTTTTTACGCATTAAACTTTCCTGATCACCGCCTAACACTCGGCGCAGTTTGGAATCCTACTGATATTTTGCAGTTTAGAATAGATAACGAGTGGCGCAAACAGCACGAAAATGCGCTGCGCGGTAGTGACGACGATGCTTTATTTACTCATTTAACGTTAAAAATTACGCCGCCAATGCTAAAAAACTTATTTATTACTTTAGCAGCAGATAACCTCTGGGGTGAATCGTTTGAAGAGATACCTGGTACACCAGGGCGAGGTGAGCAATATACGTTAAGCGCAACGTATAGTTGGTAACCATTAACGTAAGCAAGCTTCACGTCTACAAAACAACCACAAGCCTACACTTTGGTGGTAGACGAAGAGCTTGCTCACGTGAAAAGCGCAGCTTTTAGTTACTTAAAATAATTCTCAGTAATAGATAAATGTAAATAGATGTGTATTAAAAACGAAAATTAAGTTAGCTCTTCAAGCTCTGTAATAAGCGCTAGAGCTTGTGCATTTGTTGACCCGCACACATCAAGCGTGGCGCTAAAATCACTACATACTTTAGGTCGGCTTGAATCACCAAACAACTTACATAAATTACGTTCGTCTAGCTGAATACAGCGCTCTCCGGCCTTTTTACCATTTGGCATACCTGGAATAGGCGAACTAATACTTGGCGCAATACAACATGCACCGCAGCCTAGCCTGCAACTCATCGATTCGGTTTTCATAATATCCTCTGAATAAAACACACTTACATTAATTCCTTTTTAGGAACGTAATTAGCCGCATGTTGAGTTGTAATGTACATATGTAATGCTTTGTTACATCTTAAAACGCCTTGTAAACACTTTATTGCGTATTATTGCTCTGTCACCACCAATTATGAAGGAATGCCTTGTGGCTACTACAAAACAAATAATACTCCCAATTGCTGTTTTAGCAGGCGGTATTGCGTTAGCTTTCGCCTTTACGGCAATGAAAAAACCACCGGAAGAAAAGCCAGAGCAAGATTTACGCCCTTTAGTTGCAACACAAAGCATACTTTTAGATTCTATAACGCTCGATGTTAAATCGTACGGCATTGTTAAACCAAAGGACCGTACCGAGCTGATAGCACAAGTTAGTGGGCAAGTTATTTCGGTATCAGATCAATTTGTTGAAGGCGCGTTTGTAAAGCAAGGCGATATTTTAGCACGAATTGATGCAAATGATTACGAGGCAGACTTTATTGAAGCGCAAGCAGGTTTAGCACAAGCAAGCTCAGCACTTGAAATAGAACGCGCACAAGCACACGTAGCAAAAGCTGAATGGGAGCGTATTAAATCGGACTCAAGCGAAGCTATTGCCTCAGAACTTTATTTACGTAAACCACAACTGGCCGAAAAACTAGCGCGTTACCGCTCTGCTCAAGCAAGTGTTAAACGTGCTAGCCGCAATCTTGAACGTACTTATATTAAAGCCCCTTATGATGCCATTATTAATGAGCGCACAATTAGCTTAGGCTCCGTAGTAAACCCAGGTAATAGTTTTGGTGCATTAAGTGCGACATCTGTTGCAGAGGTACGTTTACCAGTTGCCGACCAAGAACTGCAATATTTAAAAAATGGCGGCGTAGGCTCAAATGTTACATTTAACGCAGAATACGCGGGTAAGCAAACAATGTGGCAAGCCAAAGTAATTCGCACCGAAGGTGTGGTTGATCAAACAAGCCGTATGAGCTATTTGGTTGCACAACTTGCAACTCCATACGGCGATAAAACACGCCCTCTTCGTTTTGGTTCATATATTAACGCTACCATTGAAGGTCGCCCGCTTGATAACGCGATTATTGTTGCGCACCATTTAGTTAAAGATAATAAAATTGTAATTTTAAATGACGATTTAACATTGTCGTTTAAAACCCTCAATATTATACGCGAACAAAACGGCATGATTATAGCCAGCCAAGGGTTAAAAAATGGCGAGCAAATTGTTACCTCAGCGCTTGAGTATCCAACAGAAGGTATGGCAGTAAAAGTTGAAGATATTGCGCCTGATAAAACTGATGTAACTCAACTTGCGCTGAAAGAGGAATAATCATGAACACTCGTGAAACAGGGTTAATAGCATGGTTTGCCCGAAATCCCGTTGCTGCCAACCTACTAATGATATTTATATTAGTAGGCGGTATTTTAATGGCGATGACGATTCGCAAACAAATGTTCCCACAGTTTGAAAGCAACTGGATAAGCGTACAAGCGGTTTACCCAGGGGCTGCCCCGCAAGAGGTTGAAGAAGGCATAACCATAAAAGTTGAAGAAAACCTCGAAGGTATTGAAGGCATTAAACGCCTAATTACGTACTCTAACCGTGGTTTTTCACAAGCATGGATTGAAATAGAAGAGCAATACAATCCACAAGAAGTACTTGATGAAATTAAAGTACAAGTTGATTCAATAAACACCTTTCCTGCGGGGATGGAGCGCCCTGTTGTTCGCCGCGATAAATTTGAGCAAGAAGTAATGATACTTGCGCTTTATGGCGACATGAGTAACTACCAGTTAAAAGAGCTTGGCAACGATATAAAAGACGAGTTACAAGCACTGCCTCACGTTAACCTTGTTAATTTTAACGGCGGCTTAGAGTACGAAATTGGTATAGAAGTCAGCCCTGATAAACTGCGTGAATATGGCTTAACATTTAGAGATATTGCAGGCGCTGTACAAAGTTTTTCGGCCAATATGTCGGCGGGGCAAATACGCTCTGAAAACGGTTATATTTCAATGCGTGTTGAAAAACAAGCCTACCGTGGCTTTGAGTTTGAAAAACTCCCCCTTATTACCCTTGCTGATGGCGCGCAAATTTATTTAGGCGATGTAGCAACCATTAACGATGGCTTTGAAGAAGGCTTACAGTATTCAAAATACAATGGTAAAAATTCACTCTCGTTTGAAGTTAACGCATCAAAAGATCAAGATATTACCGATGTAGCAAAAGTACTTAAAAGCTACATGGCAGCTAAAGAGCCGCTTTTACCAGCAGGTGTTAAGCTCTCCCCTATTGTTGATTTAACTTACTACCTTGAAGGTCGACTCGATATGATGGTCGATAACATGATTTGGGGTGGTTTGTTAGTAATGATAGTACTGGCACTATTTTTACCGCTACGCTTGGCATTTTGGGTAATGATGGGTTTACCGGTGTCTTTTCTGGGCGCCTTTTTGTTTATGCCCATTGGTTTTTTAGACGTAACCATTAATTTAGCCTCTCTTTTTGCCTTTATACTTGTGCTCGGGATTGTAGTGGATGACGCCATAGTTGTGGGCGAATCAGCCAGCGCCGAAATTGAAAAATACGGCCATACACTTGATAACGTTGTACGCGGTGTAAAACGTGTTGCGATGCCAGCAACCTTTGGTGTACTAACGACTATTGCGGCATTTTTACCACAAACACTCGCAACCGGGCCTGGCGCTGCTTTTTCTAAGGCAATTGGTGGCGTTATTATTTTATGTTTGATTTTTTCACTCATTGAATCAAAACTTATTTTACCTGCCCATATTGCAGCAATGAACCCGCGTAAACCAAACCCTAAAAACCTACTACATCGCTTACGTATGGTGATTGATAGTGGTTTAAAAGGCTTTGTGAATAACTACTACCTTCCTTTTGTTGGCCGCTGTATTCACTATCGCTATACCGTAATTGTTGGCTTTATGTGTTTGCTTATTGTAAGCGCAGGTATGTTTGCAGGTGGTTTAGTTAAGTTTGTACCAAACCCTAAAATACCGCACGATTTTCCGCGTATTGATATAGAAATGAACTTAGCTTCATCTGAGCAAGCAACGCTTGAAACCGCACGTAAAATTGAAAGCGTGTTGTTAAAGGTCGATCAGCAACTACAAGAGCAATACGGTAAACCGATGATCCGCGATTTATCGGTAAGCCTGCGTGGACGAACTGAAGCAAATATTATGGCTATTTTGGTAGAGCCTGACTTACGCCCTATCGACACCTTTGCCCTAAGTGCATTATGGCGTGAGCAAATGCCCGCTTTACCAGGCATTAAAACCATGACCATTCAAGACAGTATAATGAATGGCGGTCGAGATGATGGCGACGTTAGCTTTAAACTTGAAGGTAAAAATGCTGACGAGCTAAAAGAAGTGGCTGGTAAATTAAAAGCCAAATTACAAACAATGGAAGGCGTTGGCGACGTAAACGATTCAATGCAAAGCGCTACCGACGAAGTGCAACTTGATTTAAAACCACTCGCTTACAGCATGGGTTTAACGCTTGCTGATGTCGCATCGCAAGTAAGCTTTAGTTACTACGGCTTAGAAGCGCAGCGAATATTGCGTGAAGGCGAAGAAATTAAAGTCATGATCCGCTATCCAGAAGACGAACGTAACTCAATAAGTGATATCGCAAGTGTGCGTATTATCACACCTACTGGTGCTGAAGTTCCGTTAAGTGAAGTAGCCGAAGTTAAACTAGTTGACGGTGTAAACCGTATTCGCCGCGAAAACTCTAAACGTACTGTAAACGTATGGGCTGCGGTAAATACCGACCAAGCCGAACCATTTGCAATTGCAGAAGAAATTCGTGATGAGTACTTACCAACACTACTTAAAAGCTACCCTGGCGTGACAAGTGACGTGGCTGGGCGCATTCAAGAAGAGATGGACAGCGCTTCAGAGCAGCTTCGTGACTTTGGTATATCAATGATGATTATATTTGCCTTGTTAGCGATTCCACTTCGCTCTTACTCGCAGCCACTTATTATAATGTCGGTTATTCCGTTTGGTGTAGTTGGCGCGATGTTTGGGCATATGATTTTAGGCATGACCATGAGTAGCTTATCGATGTTTGGCATAATTGCTGTAGCGGGTGTGGTCGTAAATGATTCCCTCGTAATGGTTGATTTTGTAAACAAAGCACGCGCTGAAGGTGTTGCAATTAAGGATGCTGTAATGCAAGCCGGTGCTCGTCGCTTTAGAGCGATATTACTTACCTCAATCACTACCTTTATTGGTGTAATGCCAATTATTTTTGAAACGAGTTTACAAGCTAAAATTGTTATCCCAATGGCTGTATCACTTGCTTTTGGTGTGTTATTTGCCACAGTAATTACACTGATACTTATACCGTGCCAGTATGTTGCACTAGAAGATGCTAAACGATTAGTACGTAAAATGCGTGGCAAGCCACCACTAGTAGATGCCCAACCAGCGCCTACTCACAGCTAAATTAAGTAACATCCCAACCAAAAAAGCTCGGCATACTATGCCGAGTTTTTTATTTTAAGCTTAAAAGTAATACTCAACTATTTGCCAAGTCTTTACCTTACTGATAATTTAACTCTATAAATATAACCCTCAAAAGGAATAATAATGGGTACACTTCAACTTATTTTATTTATTGTATTTGCTGTACTAACCACAATTGGCTACAAAAAGAATAACCGCAACTTAATGCTATTAGGCGCCGTTGCAATATCGTTTGCGTTTGTAGGTTTAGAGTTTTTGCTGGGTATTGACCAAGGCCTATCAGGCACTAATTAATCAATAAAAATTCAGCTTGAAAATTAATGGGGCTTTAGTGCGCTTATACATACTGATTATTTCTTTAGTTATTTTTTTAAGTGGGTGTCAGAGCTATATTGCTTATCAAATAACTAAGCCTCCGCAGAAAGTTCTCCCTAAAGAATTTGAGAGCTCTATCGCTTTATCTGGAGTACAAACCCATTACTGTAGCAGCGAAGTAGATTGTCTTGATTTTAGGTTTATCTCACCTAAGGATATCGAAAGCTACCTACTCGATGGTAATAAACTTTCGTTAAGTTTGATTGTTGAAGGAAGCACTGAAGATGATGTTTTTGAATACCAACTTACTTCAGATAATTTACCAAGTAATTCAAGTAGCGGACTTTTAATTATCTTTCCGGGATATGGCGTAGACAGTTTGATTTACACCATGCAAGCAAGATGGCTTAGTCATATTACGGGAAAAAATGTGATAGTGATGCCCGCTAGTAATCAATACGATAAGTTTAGATTTGGTTTAAACTCTCTTGATGTGTTAATCAATTATGTAAATAAAGAAAACTACACTGATATCTCCTTAATTAGTTACTCAATGGGCGCAATTGCGGGAGTTGAGTTGGCATCTAAGCTGAACATTAGTAAGCATATACTTTATGCCCCAATGATTAATTTTGAGGCCGCACTAAACACAATTGCTAACTTATCACACCCTATTTATAGCAAACTATTAGGCGATGATTATATAAATGAAGTTGCCGTTAAGATAATTGAAAAAAGTGAAGTACCTCTTACTAAACTCGCTATATTAAGTAATCTAAATAAGAACCCTCATGCTAGGCAAACTTACATCTTTTCAAGTAATGCAGACAAAGTGAGTCCATATAATGGGTTGCTTACTCTTAATAATCCAAAAGTGAGTATTTATGAGGTAAAAGATTTAAATCACATCAAAATGGTTTCTTTAATATCCAAACAACAAAGGAATGTGCTCCTTTCCTTGCTTGACGGATAGCTTTGGCAACAGTCCTAATAATTGAGAGAAAATATTGCTCGTTTTTTATTCCTAATACGTTATGGTATTTAAATAACAGATAACATAATAAAATTAAGGAACAGCCATGAATAAATCTCCCTCTGATCACATTCCTCAAGAAGCCTTTGATTGGTATGACGAATACGCCCACGGTTTAATGGACCGTCGTACTTTTATGAAAAAACTCGGGGGGCTTGCTGCACTTGGTTTTTCAATGGCTGTACTTACATCAGCATTATTACCTAATTACGCGCTGGCTGAACAAGTGTCGTTTAACGATGACGATATAACGGCAACGTACGAAGAATTCGATTCGCCAAACGGGCACGGTAAAGGCAAGGGTTACTTAGCAACCCCTAAAAACATAGAAGGTAAACTTCCTGTTGTGCTTGTGATACACGAAAACCGTGGATTAAACCCATACGTAAAGGATGTAGCAAGACGCTTAGCGAAGGTAGGTTTTATTGCATTTGCACCCGATGCGCTCTTTCCACTGGGTGGCTACCCTGGTAACGATGATGAAGGACGCGCTATGCAAAAAACCATGGACCGCGCTAAAATTCAAAACGATTTTGTAGCCGCAGCACACTTTTTAAAATCGCATGCTAACAGTAACGGTAAACTCGGCGCTGTGGGCTTTTGTTTTGGTGGCTACATTGTTAATTATTTAGCAGCTGTAGATAGTAATTTAATCAGCGCAGGAGTGCCTTTTTACGG
>NZ_AUTN01000108.1:0-21448 GCF_000497955.1 Pseudoalteromonas sp. TAE56 | reverse complement strand
AAAACAAGCCACTGAAATGGCCATTGTGAACGCTAACTACTTAACGCATGAGCTAAGCAAGCACTTCCCAATTTTATACCGTGGTCGTAACAACCGTGTTGCTCACGAATGTATTGTTGACCTGCGCCCGCTTAAAGAGCTATCAGGCATTACTGAAATGGACGTAGCTAAGCGCTTGCAAGACTACGGCTTTCATTCACCCACTATGTCGTTCCCAGTCGCTGGCACATTAATGATTGAGCCAACGGAGTCTGAATCAAAAGGTGAGATTGACCGCTTTATCGAAGCAATGGTGTCGATTAAAGGCGAAATCGAAAAAGTAATTTCTGGCGAATGGTCAATTGAAAATAACCCGCTAGTGTTTGCACCGCATACACAAGGCGACGTGTTAGGTAACGAATGGGACCGTGCATACGACCGTTTTTACGCTGCATTCCCAGTGCCAAGCGTTGCTAAAAACAAGTTCTGGCCAACCGTTACACGTATTGATGACGTATACGGCGACCGTAACTTAGTATGTTCATGCCCAGCGGTAGAGACTTATCGCGACTAAGAGCAGAGACTAATTTTTGAACTTTAATGGGTAGTAAGTTCCATTATAGTTTGGGAATTTATAAAAATTAAAAAAGCCGTTGCAGCAATGCAACGGCTTTTTTGTGTGTTTAAGCGTTGTAGACGTGCAGCTTGCTGACGCGCGGGTGGCAGCCCGAATCAGTATTTGAATAGGTGCTTGAGGTTATCATCACCGATAATGTGAATACGTTACGTACTTCTAGAAATTAGAAACCTTATTCAAGGTTTTGTCGCGCTGGCGACAGCAGCCAAAGAGGGNGGGGCTGCCGCTGGTCCCTCTCTGGACACTCTCAGCGCACCCGAGCATCACGCTATTTCCTTCAAAACACAATTGATGTGAACATAAACGCCATGAAAGCACATCCATGTGCAAGCATGGCTTTCATTTCATCCATGAAATGCATTACTCATCAATCGCTTATTTTCAGGGCGTGATGACGGGGAAGGGTGTTAAACGTGAGGTTGGTGTTTGGTCTTGGCAAGAAACAAGACCTGCACCTCTCTGTAGTTCCTCTAGGCTGGGTGGAGTATAACGAAACCCAACGAATCACAAATATACTTACTCGCTCAAAAACCAAGAGTATGTGTTATTTATTGTAGGCGTTTAGCTTGCTGACGCGCGGGCGGCAGCCCGAATAAGTATTTAAATAGGTGTTTGAGGTTATCATCACCGATAACGCGAATACGTTGGGCACTTCTAGAAATTAGAAACCTTATTCAAGGTTTTGTCGCGCTGGCGACGGCAGCCAAAGAGGGGNGGGGCTGCCGCTGGTCCCTCTCTGAACACTCTCAGCGCACCCGGGCATCACGCTATTTCCTTTAAAACACAATTGATGTGAACGTAAACGCCATGAAAGCACATCCATGTGCAAGCATGGCTTTCATTTCATCCATGAAATGCATTACTCATCAATTGCTTATTTTCAGGGCGTGATGACGGGGAAGGGTGTTAAACGTGATATTTATGTTTGATATTGATAAAATGCAAGGCCTGCCCTGCAGATTTACTGTTGGGTAACCCCATTGATTTCTTGGTATAATTAACATAGCTTGGAGTAGGGTTTAACTTTTTAGTTTTAGTTACTCTGATGATGCTGACGCTCTATCAAACGTTTTATTTTTAAAGGTATTTAAATTTGAATATTAAGTTAAAGGAATACATTAATTCAGCGTTTAGCGAGTTTCTTTATCAATCAACAGATAGCAAATTCACTCGACAGGATTTTCCGAAAACAGCAAAAAGTGAGGTAAAGAGAAGTTATTTAAATGAAGAAAAACTAAGTGCTTTGTGGGATAGTGAGTCTATGACTCATTTAATAGAACTTTTTCTATGGCCGTGTAATGCATTCGCTTTATGCTCATCGCTTATTACAAAACATGGTGGCTACAGACTACTAGTTTCTCCGGAAAAAACGTCTTCTTGGACACTAGCAGATACCGAAGAAGTCATAAAAGTTGGTAAAAAGTGGCGAGATTTTATTAACACTGACCTTAAAAATATAGGCACGTTTGATGTATCTGAAATCAATGATTTACTGTTATCAGTGTTTGAGTATAAAAATTTAAATATCTCTGTCGATGATTTAACAAAGGATCCTGAATTCAAAAAAAGCCTTTTAAAGATCTGTTTGTGTGCAGATGAGAGCTTTAAAGATGTAACAGTGTTGTCTCCTATAGATAGTTCAATATCTGGGCGTGTTGTCGAATTTTTGATTTTGAATAACGAAGAGTATGAGTTTCAATTAGCATTTACTAATAAGTCGTTCGGTACAGTGCATTATAAAAGCACTATTTGCCAAAGTGGAATATCGATTAATAGTGTCACAAATAAATTGACACTTATTTCACCAGAAATAACATTAAAATACGTTGAGCGTTTAAAAGATGATCGTTGGGCAAAGCGAGATAACTATAATGTCTTAATCTTGCCATGGCCATTAAAAGTAGACAGAACGGATTTCAACGAAGTAAGTGGATCTAAAGTTCAAGAAATGGATAGCGATTTCGGTTTTTTTGAGTATTCACCAAAAATGTCAAAGGATAAAGAAAATGTCGATAGTATTTTAGATGAATTCTTCAAGGAATTTGATGAGGTCGATTTGGTTGTTTTGCCCGAATGTGCTTTGCAATCTGCTCAAGCTGAGCTTTTTTTCGATGAAATAAGACTGTATTGTGAAACGAATAGAAAATATATACCCACTTTTATTTCAGGTGTCTATGAACGAGGTGAAGAGCATAAGTTTGGAGTAAATGCACTTAAGTTATTTACTGTAAGTGGCCAACATAACGGGGAAGAAATAGAACCATCTACTGCGGTAGATTATGTGGAACAACATAAACATCATCGTTGGTTTTTAGATAGAGCTCAGCTTCATAACTATAAGTTAGGAAACAGGTTGTCACCTAAAAGAAAGTGGTGGGAGTTTACTAAAGTTGATGAGCGCTCTCTTATTAGTTATTACTGCCAGCGACAAGATATACAAGTTAGTCCTTTAATTTGTGAGGACCTTGCTAGGCAAGACCCTGTAGCACCAGTGATTAGAGCTCTAGGGCCAAATTTAATTATTGCCTTGCTTTTAGACGGTCCTCAAATTAAAACGCGATGGCCGGGTAGATATGCATCACTTTTATCTGAAGATCCTGGTTCAAGTGTACTCTCGATTACACCACTTGGGATGACTATGCGCTCTGATGGAACTGGTTTCCCACCTAGCCGAACGGTTGGCTTTTGGAGTGAATCAAATGGCTCTTATCGAGAGTTGAGCTTGAATGAAGGAAAAAGAGCTATAGTACTAACATTAGAGCCTAATAGGCAAAGTCAGTGGAGTGCTGACGGTAGAAAGTCTGAGAGGGTGATGTTAAACTATGCAGGTCACCTTTGTATCTGATTTTATTTTTGGAGAATTCTTATGAATCGTTCAGAAGAAAAGCAAGTTTTTCTACTTGGCCGTATTCTACGTCGCGATCTCGGGAGAGTTGAAAGGTTAGTAGAGCTAGGTAAACTCAAGGTTCCTCATGAAGCTGTTGAGCTTTCAAAGGTCGTTATAAGGTTAAATCGCGGAGCTGCAACTATTGATAATCAAGCAATAGAGGATGCATATACTTCAGATTTTGGAAACGCTGGTGGTAAGTATTTGCAAGTAAAAGAGTTATTAGTCGCCCCGTAGACTAATTCAAACACTCATGCACTTAGAAAAAACCAAAATATCAATAGGGTCAGGTCTTTCTTTTTACTTTTCGTGATTGAGGAAAAATGCAAAGCTTTCCCCTAGTAGCCCTGTTAAAAAAAGAATTTGATAAAGAAGCTAAAAAGAGCATTTTCTTCATCTAACTACCAAAAAAGTTATTTTCAGTTGGTTTTAAAAGGGCAATGTTATTGCCCTTTTTTACGCGCTCAAACTAGTAGTTCTAAACTATAGCGCTACTAAGCTTTGCTCTAGCATTGCCTTTATTTGTTTTACTATTTTAGCTTCTGTTTCAGGTTCGAATTGTTGAATACGTGGGGTATGAATATGCCCTGTAGGTATACTTGAATTAAGCGCGTCGCGCAGGCGAATACTTCGGTACGATATTTCGTTAGATAGGTAACCACCGCCGCCGCCATTTACCGCAATACTATTTTTAAGCTCGCCGTACGAACCCGCTTTATAGGTTTTTTCAAGCGTGGTGACTTCGTGATTGTCGATAACTTTATAAGGGCCTTTAGCTTGTTGCATGTAACTTACAGGCAAGCTAAATTTTACAAATTCGTTGCCCGGAAGTGGTCGGCCATTAAGTTTTGGTATCACTGGGCTTGTTTGCGTTCCACCATACACAATATTGGCATTATCGGGGGCGGTTACGCTGCGGCGTTTACCCGGAAAGTGTTCTAAATCAAACTCTGTCCTGCCCATACTTACGGTTACTACCATGTCTACATTATTAAGTGCGTAGTAGGGGGCAAGTAGCGATTCTATTATTCCTTGATCAAAGTCTTCGTAGCGCACAGGCACCATAACGGTATTAATTTCTGCGCTCACGCCGTTGTAATTAATAACTTGGCCGTCGAGTAACAACGCCGCAACACCTGAGGGGTTACTTTGGTTTATGTTTCTATCGAGTAAAAATGGGTCAAAACCCGTTAGTAATATTTTTTTAGTGCTGCCTGATGAAAAAGCAAGGTCGGTACGGCCTCTGCTGCCTTCTTCAAGTAAGGTTAGTAAAGTATTTAGTTGAGCCTGTGTAATTGAAAATTTAGGCGATGTTGTGCGTATTACTTTGCTTGAAAGCAGGCGCGCCCAGTAGAGCTCTCGGTCGTCGTAATTGTTGGTTTTTACTATGCGTTGCTTGGCGTTTTCCCACAGTTCAAAGCTAAAGCTTTGCACTAATATTTTTGCACTTTTAAAGTCGTTTAACTCTTTAAATTGTTGCTCAAAACTTGATACTTCTGGGGTAAATGCTTTTAAAACACTTGGCATAGCTGTTTGGGCTTTGTTGATACGCTGTTCTTCAACAGTTAAAGGGTTACTTAAAACAGCGAATGAAGAGGCAATTAAGCTGGTCGCTAATAATACTTTGATCATGATACTCCTAAGATAAAGCGATTGTTTTATGTGTAATTTACTATCCTACGATTGCTAACTAAGCGCAACCAATTAACGTTGAATCGACTGATATTTGCTTTTGCAGTGCATTCGTATTTTTTAACGGCCAATTAGTATCATCGGCTAATAAAAATCCCTGAGTCAAAAATTGATCTTTATAGGTACTACTTTAAGCTCTCATAATAGTAAAAAGCCGTTGCAGTAATGCAGCGGCTTTTCATTATGGTTTTATGCGCTTCGGCTACACGAGCGAAAGGCCTTATATCCCTTTAAAACCCTCTATTAATCGTCAGGTCCTTTTAAGGTAAACACTAAATGTTTACGCATATCTTTTAAAATCACGCCCTTTTTAAGCATTGCGCCGCTTAAGCGTTTTTGCCACTTTAATAAGTCAGGCTCTGCGGCAGCTAAGGCTTGCTCGTTTTCAAACTGAAAGCACAGCAGGAGTGAACTTGGAAATAAGTGATATTCCACATCAAACCAGCATTGCAGCATACCTGGGAGCTCAGCGCGGCCTTGTTCTTCTAATTTTTCAGCTGTATTAAGCACAAGTGTTTGCTGCTTTATTTGCACTGCAGAGAGTTTTTTCATTAATAAAATCCAAGTTAGCGGCTAAAAAATGCAGCCGGAATGCGGGCATTATACGCAAGCTTGTAGGCAGGCAACAACTTTGAAAGGGAGTTAATGTTTAATAGAGTGTATCAGCTTAAAATCTGGAGGGGATGTCGGAAGGCGCCCTAGGGTTTTGCCAAGTTGCTTGCAACAACTAGGGAGTGGTTGTCGCAAGCCGCTTTTAGAACCTCATCGCATTACGCGCTTAATACTTATAAGAGGTATTAATTGGGTCGGTTTATTTGGATCGGCGCTTGTCTAGTACATAACGTACGGCCATTCGTGCAACACCCGCACCAATACCCGAAACTACCGCCCATGTAACGGCCTCTTTGAGATCGGTTTCTTCGCTTGGTCTATCTTTTGGGGCTGGTTCGTTGGTAACCTTTTCCCACGATTTTTGTAAAGTTTTCCTTGTTAACATACCTGCTGATGCAGCGGCCAGACCTATACCTATCGTCGTAATTAGCTGTTTATTACTCATATTACCCTCGATTATTTAGTTGTAGCGTGAGTTATCAATATGTAACTCTTTAAGTAAGAACAGTAGTACCAGCAATTTACATACCGATAGACTCTGAAGACTTTAAATCAGGTTTTAAGCGGCTATTATTCTCTTTGTGTAATTTAGTCGTTTTAAATCACACTTAAGCATCAGCTAAGTAACTAACGTAAAGCCTGTGCCACTGTGCTCAGGTCTATTTTTGAGGCATTTACTCTGCAAATTAACTTACCTTCCAGTCGGCTTATCTGTACATATAGTAAACACCATCGCCCTATGCTTTAATATTAAAAAACAAGGGAGGGCGTTATGAGTAAAAATCGATTTTTATTTAATAAATACGTTGCGGTAATGGCTGTGTCGGGCACTTTGGCTGCACCGGTAACTGTGCTTAGTAACGAGCAAGGGCCGCTAGTTGAGCAGCTTTGTGCTAGTTGCCATAGTTTAAATAACCTTGAGAGTAGCGCGGGTTATAGTCAGCAGGACTGGCAAACATTAATAAGCTATATGGTGGATACGGGCGAGGGTGCTGCGCTTAGTAAAGATATAAGCGCTTATTTAGCTGAGCATTATCCTGTTAATAACAAGCGCGAGTCTAAGGTTGTTACGGGCGATTTAAAGCTTAGCTTTAAGTACTGGCAAGTGCCTACTCTTGGGCAGCGCGCTCGCGATCCGGTACAAGGTAAAAACGGTCTCATTTGGTGGGTTGGCCAGTGGGGTAATATTTTAGGCAGGTTAGACCCTAAAACCGGCGATATGAAAGAGTACACACTGCCAAGTGGTACCTATGCGCACAGTGTGTCGCTTGATAAAAATCAAACTCCTTGGTTTTTAGGTAATAAAAATGGCACGGTTGGATATTTAGATTTAAAAACCGAAAAATTTAAAGTGTATAAAATGCCCGATAAAAACGCCCGCGACCCGCATACAGGTGTATTTGACGAGGCAGGTATATTTTGGTTTACCCTCCAGCACAGTAATATGATTGGCAAGCTAGACCCTACAACTGGCGATATTAAGCTCGCTACTTTACCCACTGAAGGCTCACGGCCATATGGTATTAAGCTTGATTCAAACGGCACGCCGTGGGTTTCGTGTAATGGTAGTAACTGTTTGATTAAAGTTGATAATAGCTCTATGGAGCTTAGCGAAATTAAACTCCCGGGTGCTAAAACGCATGCAAGGCGACTTGCCATTACGCCTGACGATATGGTTTTTTATGTTAACTCTGGTATGGGTAAACTTGGCCGCTATAACCCAAAAACCAAGAAGATCACCCAGTGGGATAATCCCAGCGGTGAAAACAGTCACCCGTATGCAATTGAATATGCCGATAACGCCATTTGGTTTAACGAGTCAGCCAAACGCCCTGAAACCTTAGTAAGGTTCGACCTTAATACCGAAACCATGCAAAGCTGGCAAATTCCGAGCAAAGAGGGGGTTTACTCAGGTTTAATTAGGCACATGCGCATGGGGAATAATGGGCTGATTATTCACCAAACAGCGACCAATCAATTAGCTGAAATTACATGGTTTGAGTAATAAATTTTCCTTTTGTAAATATATTTATATTAAAACTGCATATTGCTTGTTATTAAGTTTGTTTATGTGGGTAGGAGTTTTTTACAAAATTTGGCAATTTTTACTCTAATAATAAGAGTGTTAGCACGGGGTTTTGTTTTATATTATTGATTTTAAATAATAATTTACTTGGTTTAAGTTTTGCTTGGTAGTAAGTGTATTTTCTTAAATAAATAAAGGAGTTATTATGAGTACCGTTATTACTGGGTTATTCGAAAGTGCATCACAAGCAACACTCGCAATTTATAGATTAGAAGCTTTAGGTATTAATGAAGCTGATATAAGTATTGTAGCCAACGACTCATACGCAAAGGAAGATTTTGCTGTAGACGAAGGTACTAAAGCTTCTGAAGGCGGCCTTATTGGCGCGGCTTCGGGTGGTATTCTTGCTGCAATTATTGGTGGTTTCACTGCCGTAGGGACTGTAGCAACAGGTGGTACAGGCTTATTAGTTGCCGGACCATTAGTCGCTGCATTTGCTGCTGGTGGCGCAGGCGCTGCAGTAGGTGGTACTTTAGGTGCCGCAATTGGTGCGTTTATCCCCGAGCACGAAATTAAGTATTATGAAGATGCCATTGAAAAAGGCTCTATATTAATTGGTATTAAGTACGATAGTGACAACAAAAACGCTATTGAAGAAATACTTAACAATGCAGGCGCAAGTAACGTATCTACAGCGTAATGCTAGCTAATTAATTAAAAAGGTGAAACTTGGTTTCACCTTTTTTTGTGCTCGCTTTTTAGTGCCGAGCAATAATACTTAATTGATTTTAAGGATTAAATCTGACGCTAACTGCGTTAAAAATTCTGATATAGAACAACTAAATAACGTAATTTTTGTCATTAAATGGACCCATATATAAGCGGGTTGGTTTTAAACATGCTTTGATTATAAAAAATAAATACCCCTTATAAATATAATGCGTGAAGAGTACCTTAGAAGGCTTATTTAGATTGGCGCTTCTTAAATTTATAACGTACGGCCATTCAACCAACACCAACACTTGAGACTACCGCCTAAGTAATAACTGCCTCTTTAAGATCCTCTTTTTCACTTGGCTTGTCTTTTTTGGTAGGGACGTTGGTAATCTTTTCTCACGAGCTTTGTAAATATGCCTTGGTTTTTACTTAATCTTTGAGTGAAAGTTAGCTCATTAATTGAATAGCTATTTAGTTAAAATTATTTTTAATCAATAAATTACGACTAAAAAATACATAAATATATGTTTGCACATAGGACTGGTATAGACATTGAAACTACTTGTTTAATAGCAGCTTAATTTAGCGTTATTGTTTTATTAATTTGATACTAATACCAACCTGCATAAATCTTTGATCAATTTAACGAATTAAATTGTACTATAACGTCGTTAAAAATTTTTATTTACGACTGCATGGATGCAGGAGGTAGAGCAATGCAGGGAGCAATTGCCGAGAACAACTAGATATAAAAATTTTTGCCTAGTTCTAGCGTAATTTTCTTAATGTTAAATAGACCCCATATATAAGCAGATTGGTATAAACCAGGAGATGATGATGAATTATTTGCAGTTTGATTCAAAAGCTAAAAGAAGTTTAAACCGCGTTTTAAAACCGGCTTTTGCAATATTATTTACCAGCGCGTTACTACAAAATAGTGCAATGGCTAATGTAAACGTTGAAATGCACCAAGTTACTAAGTCGGGGCAGGGGCAATTACTAGGCACTATTACACTAACAGAAAATGATCACGGCGTTGTTTTTTCACCAAACTTAAAAGGTTTAACGCCTGGGCAGCATGGCTTTCATGTTCATCAATTTGCTAGTTGTGAACCCAAGAAAAAAGGCGATAAGGTCGTGCCAGGTGGTGGCGCTGGTGGGCATTTCGATCCAAAAGCTAGCGAGCATCATGGTTATCCTTGGGCTAACGGTCATTTAGGTGATTTACCGGCGCTGTATGTAAATGAAAGTGGCCAAGCTAAATCGCCTGTTTTAGCGCCAAGGCTCACGCTTGAACAACTTAAACAACACGCAGTGATGATTCACGCAGGAAGTGACAACTATGCAGATGAGCCAAAGCCATTAGGTGGCGGTGGTAGCCGTGTTGCTTGTGGCGTAATTGAGTAAATATAAGGAGAAAGCTATGCCATATAAAAACCGGGACGAACTACCTGAGTCGGTAAAAAGTAACTTACCTAAACATGCTCAAGACATATATCAAGAGGCGTTTAATAGTGCGTGGGATACCTACAAGGACCCAAGCGATAGAAAAAACGACGACGACCGCGAAACCACTGCGCACAAAGTAGCTTGGTCGGCGGTTAAAAATAGTTATAGCAAAAATGATAATGGAAATTGGGTAAAGTCGAGTAACTAAACCAACAACAAAGCTTAAGCATTAAAAAGCCGCCATAGCTGATATAGCGGCTTTTTATATACTCGTTTTATAGTTGCGCTGTTTATACAATACTTTGCAGTCTGTTTGAGTAAAAACTGGTAAGCAAAACCATAAGTACTGGTTTAAACACGAATGTGAGTTTGGTTTAAATTTGCGTTATTATTTATTTGTATTAGCCAATCAGAGAACACTTTGAATTATTTAGCTCATCTTTATTTAGCGAAGCCCACAGCCGATTCTCACTTTGGAAACTTGTTGGGTGACTTTGGTGGAAAAAGGCATATAGTTCACTTACCAAATACGGTTAAAAACGGGCTCGATAACCACTATTTAGTCGATAAATTTACAGACTCCCACCGCGCAGTTAAACACGCCAAGCAGTACTTTTCACCTGAGCGAAAACGTTTTGCTGGCGTGGCTATTGATGTGGTGTTTGATCATTTTTTAATTGTGCATTGGCAGCGCTTTAGCAAGCAACCTTTAAGTGATTTTAAGTACACCAGCTATCAGCTTTTGAATAATCGCATACCTGTGATGCCGCCGCGCATGCAGCATGTTGTAACAAGTATGACCAAAAACGATTGGTTTAAAGAGTACGAAACCGTTGAGGGAATAGGAGTAGCACTTGATAATATTGCTAACCGCATCCGTTTTACTAATAACTTTGCGGGGGCGGCTGATGATATAGCGCGGAATTACGATGAATTAGAAGCCGTGTTTTTAGCGTTCTTTCCGGAGCTAATTAAGCATGTAAGTGAGTTTGACCTTGAAAGCACCCCAAAAAATGGCATAAAGCGCATTATTTAAAGTTTTCATCAATTGTTAACCTTTTGTGATAATTTAAGGTAAAAAAAGCGCTATTCTAATACAAATTAATTTTTGAGTGTTTTTAATGATTCGCAATTACTTGGCTATTGTGAGCTTTGCCGTTTTAGCGGCATTTCAATCTGGTGCTGTATTGGCTTTCGACTTTGACTTAAAGTCTGTACGAACAACTATTTCAAACCCTAGCACTAGCCACGCATTAATATACGATGACTTGGCTGGGAGTAGTCAAAAAACACTGTTTTCGTTAGAGCCCATAAACAACCAACGTGTGGGTGTGTTTTTTGATATTAACGACATTGAAATTGGCTACTCTGCCGATATTTTTGAAGATGATGTTGAAACAAAAACACAAGATATACTGCTTTCATATAGAAAGTTTAAAAATTCTAAAATCACTTTTAACTATCAAACGCTTGAAGGACTGCAAAGCACGGCTAGCAATTTAAGCGGCAATCAAACGGATCAAATTTTCTCGCAAAATACACGTTCAACCAAGTTTGAGCTATCTGGCCAACACAACTTTTATACCTTCAACAATAAAGAGTCTTTGTTTGAGCATTTTTTTCTTAATAGGCCAAAGCTAAGTAACAAATTTGATTTGTCGTTAAGTGTTGTTGGCGCGTGGTCTTTCAAGCATGTATCCCTTGAGAATAAAGATAATATTGTATTTCAGGCTGATTTTTTAAATTCGTCTGCACCACAGGTCACTAAGTTAATTTCTAATTCGTATGGAGCGAGTATTGGCTCGCTTTTATCATTTTCGTTACCGCATAATGTTCACGTATTTGCTGAATACAAAGTAGGTAAGGGAAATATTCGAAATACAGACCCTGGGCTGGGGTTAAAAGATTCGGGCGGTGAAAAAGTTGAAGCATACGGCGGTGGAATGTCTTGGACTTCTGACAATAAAAAACTTATGGTTGTACTTCGTGCATGGGAGCAAACAGGCCGGCATATAGATACTTCTTTTGGTGATTTGTCAGTAATTAAGTTTTTTTAGTATTGAGCACCGAAATAGTGAATTTACCAGGAATACTATGAGTAATAATAACGCAGTACCTCAGGCTTATGTGAAGCAAGAGGAAGGTTATAGAATAAAAGCCTTAAGATTATACCCTTGGGTATGCGGGCGTTGTGCTCGTGAGTTTGAGTACTCTAATTTGCGTGAGTTAACGGTGCATCATGTTGATCATAATCACAGTAATAACCCTGAAGATGGCAGTAACTGGGAGCTATTGTGTATTTATTGCCACGATAATGAACACAATAAATACCACGAACATATTATGTATGGCGGGTCGACTACAGAGCGAAAAGTTGAAGCTGCAACTCATTCTCCGTTTGCCGATTTAAAAGCGCTGTTAAATAAATCCAAGTAATATTTGAGCCACGTTAATGGTCAAACAAACAGGCTAAAATTTATAACAGCGATTATTGGTTTTATAGTTATTGCAAAATATAAGCTTTAGCGACTATTTTCCATTCATTATCTAGTTTAGCTAATGTTAGTGCATCGTAAAAACGGTTGGTAGAGCGAAATAAAACAACAGCTAAACGGTCGTCAACAATGTTCATACTGATAACTTCACCATCGAGGTTTCCACCTGCTGGATTTTTGTTTGATGCCCATTGGTTAAGCACACTGGTCATATCTTTATACGACTTAATAACGTCTTTACCGTCGTCGTTTTTTACTACGCCAACCATTGTTGCGTGCTCTGCTGCAAATGCGCGAAATAAACGCGCTTTACTCGCCTCCCCTTGACCTTGAAAGTAGTCGTTTACTGCGGCTTTTATCGCTACTTTATCAGAGGCTTGATCAGCCAATGTACTAAACGATAAAAAGGTAACACTTATAATAACTAACAACGATTTCAACATAAAACTCTCTACTGCTAATAATGAACAACGCACTAAATTTAAGGCTGCTGGTGTAAGCTAAAGCAGCCTCACAATATTATATTTAAATGAAACTTTGTTTATTAAAGCTCTTTTGCTGTTTTGTCTTTTATGTCAAACCAGTTTGAGTCGGCTGAAGTAATAAAGCCTGGTACGTCTTTTAGCCATTGTTTTTGAACTGATTTATCAAGATTTAAATAAAGTTTGTTTTCAACAATTTTGAACGCTTCTGGATCTACGTCAAACTTTTTCTCCATTGATACACCAAACGCACAAAAGCCACCAAATTGTGGTGCGTACTTTTCTGGATTCGCTCTAAATAAGTCGCGGTGCTTAGCTGAGGTGAATTTATAAATGGCATTTTTATGTGTTGCAGTATATTCAGAGCTGCCTGTTACTGCTTTGTTTTGGGTAAAGTAAGCAACGGTATCGTAACCACTAATTGCAATATCGTTAACGTCGGCATTTGCGTCTATGTCTGCTGCAAAGCTTAGTGAACTGGCAAGTACAGATGCTGCAAAAAAAGCTGATTTAGTGAGTGTCGAAAATTTCATGTGTATCTCCTAAGGGTAATTTAATTAGTATGTTTGTTTAAAACTCAACTGTACTTTATCGTTATTGTTTGGTTAATATGCGTCTATTAGTCTGTATTTTCATACCAATAATCCAAAGAGGCGCTTATGGACGTACTTTCGAGTGTACTGAGTCACTTTTCACTTAACGCCAATGTGTTTTTTAGTGGAAACATGTGCGGTACGAGCGACTTTAGTGACGATCAAGGTGTTGGGCATTTACATTTATTGCGCTCAGGTACTCTCAAAGTGCGCAGTAACAGTGGCTTTGAAGTGGTTTTATCTACGCCTTCGGTTATATTTTTTCCTCACTCTACAGGGCACTGTTTATTTTCGGATAAAAGCGATGGTGCTGATTTAGTGTGTGCACAAATTAGCTATCAAAGTGGAGGGCATAGCCCTTTATTGCAGGCGCTGCCTTTTTGCTTAAATTACGAATTAACGGGTAATGGATTATTAGAGCAGAGCGCTTTTTGGATTTTTGAAGAGGCATTTAAAGACGCCAGTGGTAAGGATTTAATTATAGATCGCTTATGTGATGTATTTTTAATTAGTGTGCTGCGTAAGGTATTGAAAGAGGGCACAATTAAAAGCGGGATGATGGCAGGGCTTGCGCATCCTCAGTTGGCTAAGGTATTAATAAAAATGCATCAAACCCCAGAGCAAAGCTGGTCGCTTAGCGCTATGGCTGAGGAATGCGGCATGTCACGCTCTAAATTTGCCGACACGTTTAAGCGTGTAATTGAGCAAACACCGGCTGATTATTTAGCTGATTGGCGCTTATCGGTCGCTAAAAAGCTTATTTTAAAAAATCAAAATATGGATTTAGTGGCTAATCAGGTTGGGTACGAAAATGGCTCTGCACTTGCCCGTGTATTTAGAAAAAAAACAGGGCAAGCGCCAAAAGAGTGGTTATTGAGCCAGCAGTAAACATTTAATTTTGTAAGTTAGCTGCATCCGTTGTAATTAGGTAGTTTGAATCGAGTGACCAAAAATTATTTTCGAGTTTTTGCAAAGGTCGCTTTTTAGAACCAGGCGACGCCTTATGCAGTATCAAATTAATAAGATCCGAGCTTACCGCAGGATCACTATGAAAGTAATCATGACCTATTAAGCTGCCAGATTTAGGTACTTTAATTAGGCTTACGTTACCTACAGAAGTAAATATGTCTTGTTCGTTTATGTTTACATCTTTTGTGTTTAATCGACCAAAGCTTAAGCTGTTTGTTAGCCACTGTGAAATACCCAATGCGCTATCTTCTTGAGAGGTGTAAATGGTAATTTGTCCAAATGCAGGTCCAAATTGCTCAGCCATTAACCTTTGTTTAATAATACCAAAATCGAGATCGGGGGCGGCTAAAATTAAGTTTTCAATACGCAGGTCTTCTCGAGGATTTCCGCCACTAGCTCTGTTTTCAATTATAAGCTCTCTAAGAGTTGTGGTTACTACGTCTGTACCACGGCTATGCGCAATAATATGAATGTTTTCTATTTCAGGATTTTTAAAAAGTAGTCGTAAGGTTTCTTTTAAATGAAAAATAGTAAATTGACCAGACTCTTTATCTTCAAAATAGCCGGTTAATCCTGTGGCGGCAGCTGGCCAAGAGTAAACAATAGGTACGCCTTGTCGGTTCAAAAAATGCCAAATACCGGCAAGGGTAAACACCGATTCGTTAAAGGTATTATTAAAACCATGCACGAACAAAATAACGTCTTTATTATTACTGCTTTTTAAACGCTGATTAATGTTTTTGTTTAATTGGGTTTCGTGAAAAATTTTGCGTTCTAAAATATCTTCGTCAATTTGGAGTTTATTTTTTACCCGTCTAAATTTATAAGGCGATAAAGGAAAGCGACCTAATTCATCCGCTTTTTCCATTACGTAAGTTAAATTTGCGGAGCGATTTTTAAGATTACTTTGCTCTAATAACTCACCCCACAGCAAGGATTTATCGCCAAAATTTACTTTTGCCACACCGTATGCAATTGATGGCGACCGACTTGCGTTATACATAACCCCTTTTTTTTCAGAAACTGCTCGGTCTGTAACATAGAGTAACTCCATACTTGTAGTATGCAGGTTTTTAGGTACTTGGGCTTCTGAATAAGGCGTACTTACATATAAATTGGGTGTAGGCATTAAAGCTGGGTTTGAAGTACAGGCAGATAGCAAAATAATGAGCAAAAGCGCGAAAATATAGGATTTACCGTGAGGGTGAAAAAGCATGCTTATTCCTTATTTTCGGTTTATAAATTATTCTAAAGAGGTCAAGTATAAAATTAGCACATAGAAAGTAACATATTTATTACCTTTCACACATTACATACTAATTTTATAATATATTGTTGCGTTAACAAGGATTAAAAATAAAAACACCCGAGCTTATAAGTAGCGAAAGCTGCGGGCATTGTTTTTTGGGAGAGTTATAAAGTTAAATCTTAATCGCTTCAGTAGGCGTTGTTGATAATCCACTAAAATACTTCATTACCAATTGGCCTTGGCTGTTTTGCTCTATTACTAAGTAATTGTTTGAATTAGGGTAGTAAAAACTATTTTTAGACATCGTAATAAGTTTTGTTTTATCGCCACCAGTGCGCTTTGAATACAAAACGTTATTTTCAAAAATTAGGCTGCGTAAGGTGTTTTCATCAATTTGGTAATCACCCAATACGGGCGCTAATTGCTGCTCTGTTACATCTGCTTTTTTAAACTCGGGAAGTGCAATACCTAGTGCTCTGGCTGTGAGTTTTTCGTTGATAAAAATAGGGTTTATGTGGTTTGAATTAGCCAGTACTGCCACATATAGCTTTTGCTCTGGAATATAGCGTGCGTGCGCTAAAAAGCCATTTATTCCGCCAGTGTGTCTAACTACGGTGTATTCATTCAAAGGCTCAATAATTAATCCGTAACCGTAGGATGAAAAGCTGCCGTCGTTAAGTTTAAAAGGGCTGAACATCTTCTCATAACTTGCTTTACTAATAAGCTTGCCAGACGCTAGTGCACTAAACCAAATGTTTAAGTCAGTTGGAGTAGATATAAGCGCACCTGCGGCATAGGGCCAATCCATATTAATGTAGCTGGTGTTGATAAACCCTTGCTCTGTTTGCTCATATCCGGCTGCACGGTGAGCAACAATTTCTTGACCTTCATAACTACTCTGGTTCATTTTTAGCTTTTTAAATATGTGTAGTTCAATAAAGTCTTTATAAGACTGGCCACTTGCTACCTCGATTATTTTACCAAGCAGTGAATAGCCTGTGTTCGAATAAGCCATTGTTTCGCCGGGTTTAAACACCATTGGGTGTTTGGCAAATCGCGCTAACGTATCGTCAACGCTGGTGGGCACTTGTATTTCTTTATCGAATAGGTCGTCATCATCTGTGTAGTTGGCGATGCCTGAGGTGTGGGTTAATAAGTTTTCGATTGTGACGAGGTTGCCTTCAGTAGGGAAGCTTGCAACATACTTATGAATATCATCGGTAACCGCTAGCTTACCTTGCTCTTGCAACATCATAATTGCAGCTGCAGTAAATTGTTTTGAAATAGAACCTAAACGTAAAACGCTTTGCTCGTTAAGTGCAATGTTATGTTCAAGGTTGGCAAGCCCGCGCGTTCCTTTGAAAAGTACTTTGCCATTTTTGCTTATAATTACAGATACCCCAGGCTCGTTTTCAGCAAGGTTTTCGTTAAGAATTTGCTGATATTGCGAGGCCGTTGGGTTTGCTTTTACGAGGCTGGGTGTTAATAGCGTGAGGGCTAACAAACAGCTAGCGTAAAATGGCTTAATCATATTCATCCCTTTTAGTTTTTATACCAAACCTGTAGATAGGTTTAGCGATCCTTGTGTTTTATAATGAGTTAATATTGCACAGCTAAAAAGTAAACACAATTATCGGATTTTATAGGGGCTCAGTAATAGGTATAATTGCTGCGTTTATTGGTTGTTATTAAATTCTTACAAGGAAGTTGTTGATATGCCTGATGTAACTGCTCTATTTTATATTGCTATTATGGCTTTTTATTTATTGCGCTCAAATGATGGAAGTAAGTTAATTATAACTACGATCGTTTTAGCTGCTATCCCTCTCTTTACGGGCGACTATTGGCAGTGGTTGCAATTAAGTGGGCTGTTAAGTGTCATTATTTTAATTATAGAAAAAGAGAAAGCAGGGGCTACCGCAGGCGGTGCAATTGGGGTGTTAGTCGCTCTATTTATTGGGGCTTTTATTGTAAGTGTAATTATTAATACAGGATTGACCTTTTCGAGTAATTTTAAGCTTTCTACTTTTGAAGTTAAAGCTCCCTTAAGTTACGAATGGTCTACTCATATTGTTTGGCTGTATTGTCTTACTTTTGTTATACCGCTATTTGCCATTTTACGCGGTATTAAAAAGCCCGTAGCATTCTTTGGCACTAATTTAATCGCACTCGCTTTAGCTGTATTACCACACTATTGCGGCTCATTTATTTATGGGCTTATGCTAAGCGTCGCTATTATTACTTCTCTTTATTTAGTCGCTTTCGTGTTTAAAACAGATTCTGAACAACGCTTTATGTTTACGTATATGGGTATGAGCGGACTACTAACAAGCTGTATAGTTAAAGGTGTAATGGTGGCCTATTTTTAAACTTCAGCTGTTTATTTTATCCATATTAAAACCAATCTGCTGCAACTTGTAGTGGGGTAGGGTCGCTTTTTTCAGATACCCAAAATACTAAGGCTTGCTTTGTTGGCGATACATTATTAGCGCGAGGCAGGGTTAAGTCAGTTAATGATAATTGCTGCTTAGTTTGCATGTTACTTTGCTCGTAACCAATAACCACAAAGTCGTGTTTTAACTTATGGCCTGCGTTTTCGCCACTGTGTATTTGTGTTTCTATGCCAAAGCCTAACAGAGCTACATGGGCTATTAAGTTTTGGTTAGTATTATCTTTGGTATTAACAGTATTGTATTCGAGATTAATTTTACTGTTGTTTATAGTCGCTTTTAAATTACCCAAATAAGGGGCTTTAGCTACAGGAATAGCTTGCTTATAAAACCAACCTTGCCACCCGCTGCCGTTAACCATAAACCCTGGGGTTGCTACAATCCTACTTTTACCGAGTGCCTTATAAGTACGTTGTCTTTTACTAAAAATAGCAGAGGCAAACGGGTCTTTCCATCCTAAGTAATCCCAATAAGTAACATGAAAATTAATAGGGATTAAATCAGTCCATAGCTTTTCATCATCTGTAAACGTTGAAATCCAGCGCTCTGCTGGTGGGCAACTACTGCAACCTTGCGATGTGTAAAGCTCTAAAAAGGTAGTTGGATTAGCTGTACTTGAAATAATTACTTGCTCATCAGCTTGGCTTTGAAAGCAAAAAGTTATTAACCCAACAAGTGAGATAAAAAATGGACGGGATAGTGCTTTAAAAGGCATGTTACTTCTCGCAAAGGTTGATATTGCATTCAGCCTAAATGATATTTACGAATGAAGTATCACGAAATACTCACAATTGAATCACGTTTTAACTCCATATTTAACTTATTGAAAACTTAATTTGAACACTCGCTCAAGCTGTGCTTTAATCGTTGCTCAATTATTGAGGAACTTTACATGATTAAATTTTATTTTCACCATACTCCTAACCCAATGAAGGTTGCACTCTTTTTAGAAGAAACAGGCTTGCCGTTTGAACTTGTTCCTCTTGATACTTTAAAAGGTGAGCAACATACACCTGAATTTAAAGCAATTAACCCAAACGCAAAAGCGCCAGCAATTGTTGATGGTGAAACGCGTGTGTTCGATTCGAATGCTATTTTAATGTACTTGTCTGAAAAATATGGAAAGCTAGAAGGTAAGAGCGATGATCGCGCTGAAATGCTGTCGTGGTTAATGTTTATCGCATCTGGCCTCGGCCCGTATTCAGGGCAAAGTGTTCACTTTAGACATATGGCGCCAGAAGGGCTTGATTACGCGGTTAATCGTTATTTACGTGAAGCGCAGCGCCACTACGAAGTACTTGATACACATCTTGAAGGTCGCGACTTTATTGTGGGTGATACATACACTATTGCTGATGTTTCTGCTTGGGGCTGGATCGATAAAGCACCGGTTGTATTAGGTGAAGAAGGTTTAGCACCGTATCCAAATCTTAAGCGTTGGTTTGAAAGCATTGATAGCCGCCCAGCGGTTGCACGTGCACGCGTAATTGGTACTGATGTAGCATTTAAAAAAGAGTTTGATGAAGACGCTAAAAAAGCGTTTTTCCCTTCAAATTACCCAAAAGTATAAAAAGTACTTAATACAAACAGCAGAGCCAGCTAGCTGATCTGCTGTTTAGTATTTTATGGATGTGTGAGCGCCTCTTTATTTTCATCTGCCACGAATAAATTAACTTCCTCTGTATGCTGGCTTACGCTATTTCTTTTTAGGGCGATGTATAGGTCTGAGTGAATGTATATACCTTCTTTTCCCGACTTCATTCCTGCAATATCAAACCACGAAAGTAGTTGGCGTTTTCTACCTGCAAGTTCAAGCCTTATATCGCGCTTTTTAAATATAACGTCGAGGTCGGCAAGCATGGCCATTACGCTTAAATCTAAGTGAGTAAAGCAGGGCACAGCGTCAATTATTACACATTGGGTGTCGCCTTTTTGCCTTGCGTATTGCTCAAGTAATCTGCGTTTAAAGTAGCTGGCATTAAAGTAAGTTAAAGGTGAATTAAAGCGATAAATAAACACGCCTTGCACTGCCTTTGCTTTATCTGTGGCGTCTAAGCTTCTTACTACACCGTTAACATCTACGCCGAGTATATTGTCGGTTGGGCGCATAACAGTGCGAATAAATTGAAATAACCCCAGTAATACAGCAAGTGTGATCCCTGGTATAACGCCAATAAATAACACCGCAAGTAAGGTGGCTGAGGCGAGATAAAATGCCTGTTTATCTTTTCGTTTTAATTGCCAAACAGCTTTTAAATCGAGTAAATGAACAGAAGCAATAATAAGTACAACACCCAGCGCTGCGCTTGGAATAAACTCAAGCGGGGCTGTTAAAAAAACGGCTATGATAGCAATAATGGCCGCTGCTATTATTGATACTAACTGCGTTTTACCACCCGTTGCATCGTTAACTGCGGTGCGTGAGTCGGCGCCACTGACTGCAAAACCTTGCGAAAGAGCTGACGCTATATTGGCAATACCTAATGCTCTAAATTCTTTATCGGCATCTATATCGTAGCCGTTTTTAGCGGCAAAGCTGCGGGCAGTTAGCATCATACTTACAAAGCTCACGATGGCTAAGTTAAGTGCGGGTACCACTAGCTCACGAATAATTCCTAAATCAAAAACAGGAGTATTAAAAACGGGAAGTCCGCCAGTTACGGTGCCAATAGTTTTTATATCAAGTTGTTTTAAATCAAAAATCCATACCAAAATCGCACCAAATGCAATGGCAAACATTGATGCCGGCCACGTGGGTTTTATGCGTTTCATGGCAAAGTAAACCGCCAATGTGAACAAGGCCATTAACAAGGTGGGAACATGTGTTTGCGCTAGGTATGTGGGTACACCACCTAGGCGTTCAAGTAGGTAGCGCTCGTCAAAGGTAAAACCGAATACTTTAGAAAATTGACCAACAATAATAGTGATGGCTACGCCATTTAATAAGCCCATTAAAATAGGTTTAGATAAAAAGTCGGCTAATACGCCTAGCTTAAATTTACTAGCTATAAAACACCAAAAGCCGGTCATAGCGGTCATGGTGACAACAAGTTGCCAATGTTTAAAGCTGTCACCTGCAGCAAGAGGGGTTACTACGGCGGCAATAACGGCGCAGGTGGCGGCATCAGGGCCAACTATTAGTTGTTTGGAAGTGCCAAAAAGAGCATATAGCATCATTGGCAGTATGCAAGAATATAACCCTACGGCGGCG
>NZ_AUTN01000107.1:0-6988 GCF_000497955.1 Pseudoalteromonas sp. TAE56 | reverse complement strand
TAGCCGATATTTGCTTGCGCTACGCACTTGAGTGGTTAATAGAACAACCGCTTAATATATCGTTACTCACTAGCCACGATATAGATTACGAAACCCTGCTCCCCGATAGCAACTTAGTAGCACAAGATGACGTAACCGTAACGCCCGATCCGCTCGCATTAAGTCATCAACAAAATTACTTTTGGTTTAACCCATTTTTTAAATTAGTAGATAGGCAGTGCTATGTATTAATTGATGACGAAGCCAGCAACCTTGAGCCTTTAGTGCACTTCAGCGTAGCCGAACGCATTAATAAGCTAACCAGTTACCGCCCAGAATCGCTTAAAAAACTGCATTACAAAATTAGCTACAACGACAACACCACACTTAGCTTTATTGGTTTAAGCCAACATATAGAACTGGCTAATCAAAACATGAATGTGCTGAGCATTAACCAAAGCCAAGATGTAATGGTATTTGCCTCAGAGCAATATAACGCAACCGGCCTTATGCTAGAGCAAGGCGCTACGTACCGCTTTACCCCATACCCAAATCAATACTGGTTTGACGATGGCATAAAGTGCACGCCATTAGGCTGGAACCGCGATAACGTACAACTTGGCGTAAAAGAAATCCCCATGGCTGTGCTTGAACCATTTAGACGATTTCCTCGTGCACAATGGTTTTCACTTATTGGTGCTATAAATAAAAACGACGACCACCTTTTTGAAATAGCCAACGGCGCCGATATTAAAATGGATAAATCTGGCGAGTTTTGCCCATTTGCAAACGACTTAAGCCGCTTTTACGGCGCTAATGCCGGAAAAATAAAAGTAAAAGTAACGCGGTTGGAATAAGAGGAAACCGAGGCTTTTAAATTGTAGGTGCGATTTTACATCGCGCTTTGCTCTTTAGTAACGGCTCATAACTCCCAATCAACACTGCAAAGCCCGCCTAAACACCTGTAGGCGCAAAGCTTGCTCGCGCGAAAAGCGAAGCTTTTAAATTAAATAAAACAAATATCAGTTTTAATGTTCACTATAAAACTGACAGGTTATTATTACTGTTTTTATCAATGGTTACTTTTCGTGGCAAATGAAGTTATACAAAAAATAATTGAGTATTTACATCAAAACACCGACATTGATGTAGTTTGGCTATATGGCTCCCACGCAAAAGGGACAGCCCAGCCCCATAGTGACATTGACTTAGCCATAGCATTTAAAAACTTTGATCTGGAATCGTTCGATAAGCGCCTTAGGCCAAAAGAGCTTGAGCTTGAAATAAGTAATGCACTTAATCTTAACGAACAACTTATTTCGATTGTTGATATAAATATTATTCCAAGTTATTTAGCTTTCAACGTTATTGAATATGGAAAAATAATTATAAGCAATAATAGTGTTAGAGCGATGAAAGAGCAGCAGCGTATATATAGCCAGTTCGAATTTGAAACCATAGCGAGTAAACATGACTGATACCGGAATTACACTTTATTTAAGTGAAGTAACACGCCATATTGACGAATATATGCAAGAACTCGACGAACTCAGTCAAATCGATTCACTTAATAGTAGAGACTACCGAGCTGCAGAGCGATTACTACAGTTAATGACCGCGGTGTGTATTGGTTTATCAAAGCATTGGCTAAAGCAGCACAAAAGTAGTACCAGTAGCAACGCCTATCAAACATTTAGCGAACTTACTCATTTAGGCTTTTTGAGCGAGGCAGAACTACTGTCATGGCGTAAAATTATAGGCTTACGAAATGCTCTTGTTCACGATTACTTAAATATTGATCAAAGTATCGTAAAAACAATCATTAAAAAGCAACACTACATAACTATGCACGCATTTAGTATTAAAGCGATTACAGAGCTAAACAAAGATTCATAGATAAAACCTCACCTACAATAATTAAACCACTGCACTGAACAAAACCGTAGGTGCGATTTTACATCGCGCTTTGTCCTCTAGTAACTCTGGTTCATAACCCCCAATCAACGCTACAAAGCTCACCCAAACACCTGTAGGCGCTCAGCTTGCTCGCGCGAAAAGCGAAGCTTTTAAATTGTAGGCGCGATTTTACATCGCGCTTTGCCCTCTAGTAACTAGATCATTACCCCAATCAACTCTACAAAGCTCACCTAAACACCTATTCGCCTCACTTAATGAGGCGAATAGCAGAGTTAATTGCCTCATTACTTTTAAGCGCTACATAGAACAATAATTCACTTTTCTGTGGTAAAAAATGTATTTATAAGCGAGGTATAAAACCTCACCTACATCATTGCAAACACAACTTTCATCAAATCCGTAGGTGCAATTTTATATCGCGCTTTGGCTTTTAAATAAGCCTGCCTAAACACTTGTAGGCGCTCAGCTTGCTCGCGCGAAAAGCGTAGCTTTTAAATTGTAAGCCGGAATTTATCTCGCGCTTTTAATTTACTTATATCGCGTTGGCGCTGGCAACCAATATATGAATTTATCACTCAAAATGCGTGTATTTATTTTCTAATATTTAAATAAATGCATCCATATTTGGTAGTTGTATTATTTGCTCACTCAGCTTATTTGCAGCTTTATTAATTATTTTTATGCACAAATCAATGTGTGCTAATTCAACAGTAGACAAGTTATTTTTAACAGCAGAAACTTTAGCCGTATCAATTGCGGCTAATACAGAGTCAACAGTTTGACTCATAAGTAGTTGCATCCGTGGTAGTGAAATAGCAAATTCATCAGCAAAATCAGCTAACATGTAAGCTGTAATCTCATTAGTAAAATTGCCCGCACTTTGCGAATTATGCTCCCCCACTGACATAGCATAACACCTTGATATTTTAGGCTGTAAATAGCCCATATCACGGTCAATGCTTCCCTGCTCAATAATAGCCTCTATATTTACCAAGTCGTAAAACGGCGTAAGCTCTAAACCATTTTTACCAACAAAAAAACTAATGTTTTTGCCATGAGCATCGTAATTACGTACTAAAATATTAAATGTCATCCAACGAATAAGCTGAACCTCATACGCTTGTACATTCGTTGTTTTAACACTAAAGAGTTTTGCAAAAGAAACGCCATCTCGAATATAAATACCATCCCCATCATCACCATGCTGACGCTCATATTTATAAGAAGGAGGTAAATTAGTGGCTTGGCAACCATCAATAATATGACGACGTAATACACGGTTTTGATCTTGTGTAACGCGCCTATCAAAGCGATCTATTACAAATACTCTTACATCTGCGTAAGTACGCAACTCAACATGGGGAACATTGAGCCCCGACTCTTTTGCCAAAAGCATGGTAAAAAGTTCATTTACTGCAATGAAAGGAGCGGTACCTGTTTCGAATTTAAAAATTTTATTAGAACATAGCTCCCCTTCACCAAATCCTAATTTACTATCGATTTCGAGTAGGTTTAGTTTGTCTTGAACGCCAGCAACAGAGAGCCGAGTTCGGCCATCCCAATGAGTAATTGGCTCGCCAACTTGTACAAAGCGTTTAAGTTTTTGGCTTAGCTCGTCACTAGTTACTTCACGAAAAGATGTTTGCTTTAAAGTACTGTTACTTGCTCTAAACGACAAAGCGCCTGACGTTTCCTCGCCAATTACTTTAATCAAACCAAACGTATTATTTTTAGAGATAGTAGTACTACTTATAATCTCATCAAGACCTTTGCCCTCGGGTAATAAGTTTTGTAAATAATTACGCACATCACGTGAGTCAAAATCACCATTGAGCGGTAAGTGTGGTGAAATAGCAAACCCCTTATTAATCCACCCGGGCTCATAGGTAAATGCAATATCATTTTCAGAGCCTATATCAAGGGCTATCGCACCTATCTTCTGCGTATGCCCAATAAATACATCCAAGCTGTTTTTTTTAATACCACTGCTCATCGCTCACCTCTTCGTTGTTATTGTGGTGCGACTCGTCATCACTGACAAGGCTAAACGACAACCCCAAGTATTCCATCACTTTGAGTACATTAAAAAACTGCACATTCACATCACCTTTTTCTATTTTTATCAGCGTAGGCTTTGAAATATTAAGTGCTTGCGATACATCAACCAGCGTAAGCTTCATGCCTGTTCGCTTTGAAGTAATCGCTTTAGCGAGTCGCACCGACGAAAACGGCTTTGATAGATCAGGCATTTCAGTGCGTTTAACAACTCTTCCAAGTGTTTTTTTTGCTGGTAATTCACTCATTAAAGGTCAACTATAGTTTACTTATACAATTTATTTTAGGGTAGCCTACCCAAAAGTCAAATATAACTTACTTTTAAGTTTGAACGTATATTTACTGCCTATAAGTAAACCGTAACTTACTTATAGGCAGTAAAATAAAACCCAGCCCCATAAGTAAAACTTAAGTTACTTATGGGAAGTTAATGACATTTTGAGCTTAATAGCCAAGCTCAACACCTGTAGGCGCTGAGCATGCTCGCGGCTTTTAAATTGTAGGCGGGAGTTTATCTAGCGTTTTTTGAACTTAAGCAGTATTCCTATTCGGTACTTCAATGATATTCTAAGCATATACATGATTGAAAGGACGCCTCATGATTCTAAAAGATAAAACTCTCATCAACAGCAACTCAGCTAAAATACAAGCAGGTCAAAAGCAAGAACTCGACGTTGCTTTTTATTTACGCCGCGCCTTTAAAGATCATAGTCAGGTATTTGTGTTTAACGATGTGAAATTTAAACACAATGGCGAAACCGCACAAATAGACCATCTAATCGCATACACTTATGGCTTTATTCTCATCGAATCTAAAAGCATTACAGGGGAAGTAACGATTAATGAGCATCAAGAATGGAGTCGCAGTTATCGCGGCAACTGGCAAGGTATGCCATCGCCAATAAAACAGGTTGAATTACAACTAGAACTATTAAAAAGCCTAATGGGCGACAATGCACCAAACCTACTCACTAAATTATTTGGCAAACTGCAACAGGGTTTTGGTGGCAGAGAGTGGCATAGTATTTGTGCCATATCGAGTAACGCCATTATCAATCGAGAAAACACACCAAAAACAATTGAAGAGAGATTAGTTAAATCAGAATTTATAACTGATAAATTACTCGAAATAATGAAGCTTCCAGCATCTAAGCCTAATGCACTTCACCTTTTTACAACAAACGTTCGGCCATGGTTCAGTGAAGAAACACTCGATAGAATTTGTCAGTTTATTTTAGAGCAAAATATATCGCCTAACTTACAAGAGCCATCATATGTATCTGCGGAGATAAGCGAATCAGAATCTGTTTACGATGAGGCTTTAATAGCGTCTGAACAAACCATTACTGAACAAGTAAAACCTAAAACTGATCTAATCAAAGAGATAACATTAACTTGCGGAGTTTTTCAAGTTAGTTGTCGCATCAAATTAAATTTTATGCCGCCCGCATTGCTTCTTTTTTCTCTGGATTTAAATTTACTTCATTGATCATCGTCCAATCTCGAGACTTTCCTGACCAACGACTTGGATTCTGTAATTTCGCCATCCCATTTACCTGATGACGTTTCGCTAGTATCGCTTTATCTAATCCTAAATGACGCTGGTTTGGCGTGACAAATTTAATACCGCTGTGCAAGTGCTCATCGTTGTACCAATCAACAAATCCGCTAACCCACTTTCTTGCGCTACCCATGCTTTCAAAGGCTTTCTCAGGGTATTCCGGGCGATACTTTAACGTCTTAAATAGCGATTCAGAATAAGGATTATCATTACTCACAGACGGTCGGCTAAATGAAGGAACAATACCTAACTCCTGCAATGTCGCTAATAACGTTGCCCCTTTCATTGGACTGCCATTATCCGAGTGCAGCGTGACTTGCTCAGGCTTTACCTGCTCTCGCCTGCAAATATCTACCATTAAATCAGCCGCCAGTGTGCTTAGTTGTGTGTCATGAACCTGCCAACCAACTATTTTTCGACTATAAATATCCATCACTAAATATAAGTATAAAAACTGACCTTTAACAGCTGTTGGCAAATACGTGATATCCCATGTATAAATTTCGTTTACACGTGTTGCCCTGAGTGCTTTTGGCTTTTTTATCTTTTTATTTGGTTTAACTTTTTCTCTGTGTGTTAATAATTTATGCGATTTCATAACGCGATAAAACGAGCTTTCTGATGCTATCCACACATCTTTATCCAATAGTTTAGGGACTATCTTGCTGGGTGGTAAATGCCCATATTCTATTGAATTAACCGTCTTAATTATACGCTGTTGCTCTAATTCAGTTAGCCTGTTAGGTGGTCGCTTTATCGTACTTGTTCGCTTATCTGTCATATCATCAGCTTCAATCCAGCGTTGAATTGTTCTTGCCGTTAGACCAAGTAACTCACATGCTTTTTCTTGCCTTGCCCCTGATTTCTGCGCGTCGGTAATGAGCTTTATCAATTCATGACGCTCAGTTGAGCTGGTTAATCGTCCTCGTTGAAACCCCAAAGCGCATCTGCTTTTTTTTTGAGTACGAGTAAGGCGGCTGTTTCTGCTAACGCTTTGTCTTTACGATTAAGCTCTTTTTGAAGCTGCTTAATTTCTTGTTTGAGCTGTTTACTGTCTGATTTTACGGGCTTCGTTGAAGGCCCTTTAGCAAAATCTTGCTTCCATTGTTTAATATGATGCGGGTAAAGCCCCTTAGCACGGCAATATTCATTAAGAGCTGCTTCATCTAAACTCGCACATTCAATAATGGCGTTAAGCCTTTCTTCTAAGCTCCAGTCATGAGGGCGTTTTTCTGTTGTCATGTGACTACCATTATTTTTAGTTTCAAGTTCATGGTTTTTAGCAAGCGCGATCCATCGTTGCAAGGTTGAATAACCGATGCCTAAATCTAGCGCAATATCTTCTAGGCGAACATCATCACATTGAGATAATGCTTTTTCAACAGCGTGAACTTTAAATTCTTGTGTAAATCGACGTCTCATTTTATCTGCCTCTATTAAAAGTTAGAGGCGACAACTATCCTGACACAGGGGGCT
>NZ_AUTN01000106.1:0-92224 GCF_000497955.1 Pseudoalteromonas sp. TAE56 | reverse complement strand
TTAAAGAACGTTGCGATTAAAGTTAAACTTTATCTCGCTAGGGCTGCGCATATTACGCGTTCCTATTTTTTTGTCAACACTTAAGTTTAAACTTTCTAAAAAGATTCAAACTAAGTTTCACTTAACACCCTGAGTTGTTCGTGCCTCGCTATGCGTTGGCGTTTCCCGTCTCAGTGGGGTCGCATTATAGGGAGATCCGAAAACAGATCAACCCTTTTTTGAAGAAAACTTGAAATAATGTGCTGTTCGCTGAGTATTTGAGCTAAACGCTCAAAAACACAACTAAACTACCAATGTTAATAGGTTCTTATAGCTATTTGAAATGAAAATTATGATAACTACTAACAGGTAGAGATATATTTCGATCACCTATGTGGAAAAACTAACCAATAGAGTAAGAGTCGTATTGCTATAAATCATTTAAATTAATCAAAAGCGGATAATTGGATTGATCAGGCTATATTTAATAATAGTTTTACATATTTAAGAAGGAAGTTTGCATGGGCCATAATAGTTAACTTTACTATGAGGTTCTTAGTACCGGTATATAGATAAGAGAGACCACGTTATATTTTCTAATCAGATCTATAAGTAAAAAGTTCGTTAGGCTTGCTTTAATTGTAGCTCAATTCGCAGCGGTATTATTAATAGCTGTAAATCACATATATAGTGGAAATGATCTTTGACTAGAATCTGATAGGCTATTTTGAATGAATGGTAAGTGAAGAGTAATTGGGTAGAGCTATTAAAGCAGCTGTCAAAACAACTTATCAATTCAGTATGTACTCACAATAGAAGGTAATTACTGGTTCATATAGTTTGACAAATTTTAGACAAGAAAAAGCCGAGCATAAGCTCGGCTTTTAGGTTTCTTTAAGACTTACTCTGCAGACTGTGCGTCTTCTTGAACTGCTTCGCTAGTCGCTGGGCGACCAACTAGTTCAATATAAGCCATTGGTGCATTATCACCAGTACGGAAGCCACACTTAAGAATACGAGTGTAACCACCTGGACGATCCGCGTTACGTGGACCGATTTCACTGAATAACTTACCAACAACTTCATTATCACGCGTGCGAGCAAACGCTAAACGGCGATTTGCTACACTGTCAGTCTTAGCCAGTGTGATTAAAGGTTCAATTACACGACGTAACTCTTTCGCTTTAGGCAAAGTAGTTTTGATGATTTCATGTTTCACCAAAGAACCTGCCATATTGCTAAACATCGCTTTACGATGGCTACTGTTACGGTTTAATTGACGACCACTCTTACGATGGCGCATGACCCTATCCTTCTAACTAAACTAATATAGTGATTTAGATTATTCAGCTAAACTTGCAGGTGGCCAATTTTCTAGGCGCATGCCCAGAGAAAGTCCACGTGAAGCTAGCACGTCTTTAATTTCAGTTAGAGACTTCTTACCTAAATTAGGCGTTTTAAGAAGCTCAACTTCAGTGCGCTGAACTAAATCACCGATATATTGAATTTGCTCGGCTTTCAAACAATTTGCTGAGCGTACTGTTAATTCAAGATCATCAACTGGACGAAGTAGAATAGGATCGAATTCTGGCTTCTCTTCTTTCTCTTCTGGCTCAGTTACATCACGTAAATCTACGAATGCATCTAATTGCTCAGCTAAGATAGTAGACGCACGGCGGATCGCTTCTTCTGGATCTAAAGTGCCGTTTGTTTCCATATCAATGATTAACTTGTCTAAATCTGTACGTTGCTCAACTCGAGCTGATTCAACCGAGTACGCAATACGTTCAACTGGGCTAAATGATGCATCAAGCAACAATCTACCAATTGGACGCTCATCGTCATCAGAGGATAAACGACTAGATGCCGGCACATAACCACGACCGCGTTCAACACGAATACGCATGCTGATCTCGCTGTTATTTGTAGTTAAATTACAAATAACGTGATCTGGATTAGCAATTGTTACATCGCCATCGTGCTGAATATCAGCCGCAGTAACAGGGCCTACACCAGATTTAGTCAGGGTCAGAAAAACTTCATCTTTGCCTTCTAACGTTACTGCTAAACCCTTAAGGTTTAATAGTATTTCAATGATGTCTTCTTGAACGCCTTCTTTCGCGCTGTACTCATGTAAAACACCGTCGATTTCAACTTCAGTTACTGCACATCCAGGCATAGATGAAAGTAATATACGGCGTAAAGCATTACCCAGAGTATGACCAAAGCCACGCTCTAATGGTTCTAAAACTATTTTAGAACGCGTTGGGTTGATAGCGTCGATGTCGACTAACCTTGGTTTTAGAAATTCTGTAACAGAACCCTGCATGTTATCCTCTCTTAACTCTTAACTTTACTTAGAGTAAAGTTCGACGATTAGTTGTTCATTAATGTCCGCAGACAAATCTGAACGCTCAGGTAGGCGCTTGAAGCTGCCTTCCAGTTTCTTACCGTCAACTTCAACCCAAGTCGGCTTTTCACGTTGCTCAGCCAACTCTAGAGCAGCGATGATACGTGCTTGTGTCTTAGACTTCTCACGGATTACAACAGTATCTTCTGGAGTAATTACGTATGAAGGAATGTTCACAACACGACCATTAACTAGAATCGCTTTATGGCTTACTAACTGGCGTGCTTCAGCACGTGTGCTAGCAAAACCCATGCGATATACAACATTGTCTAAACGTTGCTCTAAAAGCTGTAACAAGTTTTCACCTGTGTTGCCTTTAAGGCGAGCAGCTTCTTTGTAGTAGTTACGGAATTGCTTTTCTAGTACACCGTAGATACGACGTACTTTTTGCTTTTCACGTAATTGTAAACCGTAATCAGATAAGCGACCTTTACGAGCGCCGTGCTGACCAGGTGCAGTCTCAAGTTTACACTTAGAGTCGATAGCTCTTACGCCGCTCTTAAGGAACAGGTCAGTACCTTCACGACGACTCAGCTTGAGCTTAGGGCCCAAATATCTTGCCATGTTATTTCTCCTAACCTATTGTTAAACGCGACGTTTCTTCGGTGGACGACAACCATTATGTGGTATTGGCGTCACGTCAGTTATGTTGGTAATACGGTAACCAGCAGCATTCAAAGCACGTACAGCAGATTCACGACCTGGACCTGGACCTTTGATGAAAACTTCTAGATTTTTTAAACCGTATTCTTGAGCAGCAGTACCTGCACGCTCTGCAGCAACTTGAGCAGCAAATGGTGTAGATTTACGTGAACCACGGAAACCTGAACCACCGGCAGTAGCCCATGATAGTGCATTACCTTGACGGTCGGTAATCGTTACAATAGTGTTGTTGAAAGACGCATGAACATGAGCCATACCATCAGCAACTTGTTTTTTAACCTTTTTACGACGAATTGGTGTCTTAGCCATAATACTATCCCCTTATCGCTTAATAGGCTTACGAGGACCCTTGCGGGTGCGCGCGTTAGTCTTAGTTCTTTGACCACGTAGTGGTAAAGAGCGACGGTGACGTAGGCCACGATAACAACCAAGGTCCATAAGGCGCTTGATATTTAAAGTAACTTCACGACGAAGATCACCTTCAACAGTGTACTTGCCAACTGCATCACGCAGTACGTCAAGAATTTCGTCTGAAAGTTCACCGATTTTTGTGGTTTCGGCGATACCAGTCGCTACTAAGATAGCCTTAGAGCGAGTCTTACCTATGCCATAAATAGCTGTTAAACCAATAACTGCATGTTTATGATCAGGGACGTTAATGCCAGCAATACGGGCCACTAACACATCTCCTATATTCGAATTTGGTAATCATCTGTTTGAAAAGCCCGTAAGGATACTCAAACGAAGACCAAATTACTACTAAAAACACAGGCCGAGAAAACTCAGCCTGCACGCTGTTTACTTAACCTTGCCTTTGCTTATGCTTAGGCTCACTGCAAATTACGCGTACTACACCAGCACGTTTAATAACTTTACAGTTACGGCATATTTTCTTAACGGAAGCACGTACTTTCATTGCTCAACTCCGTAAACTGACCTTATCGACCGTAGCCTTTAAGGTTCGCTTTTTTCAGCACAGAATCATACTGATGAGACATCAGGTGAGTCTGTACTTGTGCCATAAAGTCCATGATCACTACAACGATAATCAAAACTGATGTACCGCCGAAGTAGAATGGCGTTTGCCACGCCATCGTCATGAATTCAGGCACCAGACAGATAAAGGTTATATACAAAGCACCTGCCAATGTCAGGCGTGTCATCACTTTATCAATGTATTTAGATGTCTGCTCACCTGGACGAATACCTGGGATAAATGCGCCAGATTTCTTAAGGTTATCTGCAGTTTCACGTGGGTTAAACACCAACGCTGTATAGAAAAAGCAGAAGAAGATAATAGCCGCAGCTAAAACAAGCGAGTACAACGGTTGACCTGGGGTCAACGTAGTAGCAACAGCTTGTAATACATCAGCGACTGGACCTTCACCTTGGCCGAACCAGCTGGCAATTGTACCAGGGAACAGAATTATACTGCTAGCGAAGATTGGTGGAATAACACCCGCCATATTTACTTTTAGTGGTAAATGCGTGCTTTGGGCAGCAAATACTTGACGACCTTGTTGGCGTTTCGCGTAGTTAACAACAATACGACGTTGCCCACGTTCGAAAAACACTACAAGATAAGTAACAGCGAATACGATTACCGCAACCATCAACAGTACAAAAACATTCAAATCACCTTGGCGCGCCATTTCGACTGTCGAACCAATAGCAGACGGCAAGTTAGCTACAATACCAACAAATATTAGAACAGAGATACCGTTACCGATACCGCGCTCTGTTATTTGTTCACCCAACCACATAAGGAACATAGTACCAGTAACTAAACTCACCACTGCGGTGAAATAGAAACCCATACCAGGGTTAACAACTAACCCCTCCATCATGCCCGGTAAGCTAGAAGCAATACCGATTGATTGAATAGTAGCTAGCACAAGCGTGCCATAGCGTGTGTACTGGCTAATTTTTTTACGCCCTTGCTCACCTTCTTTCTTAAGCTCTATAAACGGAGGATACATATGCGTTAATAGTTGCGTAATAATCGAAGCCGAGATATACGGCATAATACCCAGTGCTAACACTGAAGCTCGCTCAAGAGCACCACCACTGAACATGTTGAACATCTCAACAATGGTGCCCTTTTGTTGCTCGAAGAAATCGGCAAGTACAGCGGCGTCAATCCCAGGGATCGGCACAAATGAACCTAGACGGTAAATTATGATAGCACCCAATACGAAGAGTAATCGGCGCTTCAATTCCGAAAGTCCACCTTGTGCACTTTGTGTATCTTGACCTGGTTTAGCCATTAGTACTTCCTTAGTCTTCTACCTTGCCTCCGGCAGCTTCAATAGCTTCGCGAGCACCTTTAGAGGCTTTAAGGCCTTTAACGGTAACAGCGCGTGAAACTTCGCCAGATTTAACAACTTTAACGAAAAGAACGTTCTTTTTAACTAGACCAGCTGCTTGTAACGCGCTTAGGTCTACCACATCGCCTTCAACTTTAGCGATTTCAAAAAGGTTTATTTCTGCAGATACTAAAGATTTGCGAGAAGTAAAACCAAATTTAGGTAGACGACGTTGCATAGGCATTTGACCGCCTTCAAAACCAACGCGTACTTTGCCGCCAGAACGTGATTTTTGACCTTTGTGACCACGACCGCCAGTCTTACCTAGACCAGAACCGATACCACGACCAACACGTTTTGGAGCAGTTTTTGAACCTGCAGCAGGTGAAAGTGTATTCAAATGCATCGAATTAACCCTCTACCTTAACCATGTAAGAAACCTTGTTTATCATACCACGTACACATGCTGTGTCTTCTAACTCAACAGTGTGGTTGATACGACGTAAACCAAGACCGCGTAATGTAGCTTTATGTTTCGGTAAACGACCGATAGAGCTTTTTACTTGTGTTACTTTTACAGTTTGATTTGCCATGGTTACCCCAGTATTTCGTCTACGCGAAGGCCACGTTTTGCAGCGATTGACTGTGGAGAATTCATATTCTCAAGAGCCGAAATCGTTGCACGTACCACGTTGATTGGGTTAGTAGAACCGTAACATTTAGAAAGTACGTTCTGCACACCAGTCACTTCAAGTACTGCACGCATAGCACCACCTGCAATGATACCAGTACCTTCAGATGCTGGTTTCATGAACACTAGTGAGCCAGCATGACGTCCCTTAACAGGATGCTGTAATGTGTTGCCATTTAGGTCTACGTTGATCATGTTACGACGTGCTTTTTCCATTGCTTTTTGAATAGCAGCTGGAACTTCACGTGCTTTACCATAACCAAAACCTACTTTACCTGCGCCATCACCAACTACAGTTAGTGCAGTAAAGCTAAAGATACGACCACCTTTAACTACTTTAGACACACGGTTCACCGCGATTAGCTTTTCAGCTAGATCAGGCTGTTGTTGCTTTGCTTCTACGTTAGCCATAGTCTACTCCTAGAATTGCAAACCGGCTTCACGCGCAGCATCAGCTAGCGCCTTCACACGGCCGTGATATTTAAAGCCACTGCGATCAAAAGCAATCTTTTCGATGCCTTTGTCAGCCGCACGTTCAGCAACCGCTTTGCCAACTGCTTGCGCAGCTTCAACGTTACCGGTGCCTTTAACTGTTTCGCTAATAGCCTTTTCAACAGTAGAAGCAGCAGCCAGTACATTACCCTCAGCATTTACAACTTGAGCGTAGATGTGACGTGGCGTGCGGTGGATAACAAGACGCGTTGTGCCTTGTTCAATATAATTTCTACGAGTGCGTTTAGCACGACGTAGACGAGCTGTTTTTTTATCCATCGTCTTACCTTACTTCTTCTTAGCCTCTTTACGGCGTACATTCTCATCTGAATAACGAACACCCTTACCTTTATAAGGCTCAGGTTTACGGTATGCACGAATGTTAGCAGCTGTTTGACCAACTAACTGCTTGTCTACGCCCTTAACTAGAACTTCTGTTTGGCTTGGAGTTTCAATCGTAATTCCTTCAGGAACTGCGAAATTAACTGGGTGTGAGAAGCCAAGAGTTAAATCTAATGTTTTACCCTTAGCTGCAGCACGGTAACCCACGCCTACTAACTGAAGTTTCTTCTCGTAACCTTCATGCGTACCAACAACCATGTTGTTGATTAGAGCGCGAGCAGTACCTGCTTGAGCCCATGCATTCGCTACGCCATCACGAGGTAAAGTAGTAATAACGTTGTCATTAACTTGTACTTCAACAGCGTTGTTGATAGTACGAGTAAGTTCACCGTTTTTGCCTTTAACTGTGATTTCCTGGCCTTTTAATGTAACTTCTACACCGGCAGGAACAGTAATTGGTGCCTTTGCTATGCGAGACATAGTTCCCCTCCGATTAAGCTACAAAACCAATGATTTCACCACCAACACCAGCACTACGTGCTGTGCGGTCTGTCATTAGGCCTTTAGAAGTTGATACGATAGCGATACCAAGACCACCCATTACCTTAGGTAATTGGTCACGTTTCTTATAGATACGTAGACCAGGGCGACTTACACGCTGGATATTTTCAATTACAGCTTTGCCTTCGAAGTACTTCAACTCGATAGAAAGCTCAGGTTTAGTTTCACCGTTAACGGCGAAATCTACGATATAACCTTCGTCTTTTAGTACTTTAGCTAATGCTACTTTCAGCTTTGAAGTTGGCATCGTTACAGATACTTTCTTCGCTGATTGACCGTTACGAATTCGTGTAAACAAATCCGCGATAGGATCTTGCAAGCTCATAGTCTTACTCCCATGATTCTATTACCAGCTAGCCTTTTTAAGGCCAGGAATTTCACCGCGCATAGCTGCTTCGCGAACTTTAATACGGCTCATGCCGAATTTGCGAAGGAAACCATGTGGGCGGCCCGTAATGTTACAACGATTACGTTGACGTGCAGGGCTAGAATCACGAGGTAAAGCTTGTAGCTTAAGTACCGCGTCCCAACGATCATCTTCAGATGTATTAACATCACTGATGATAGCTTTTAGTGCTGCGCGCTTTTCAGCGAACTGAGCAACTAGTTTTGTGCGCTTTGCTTCGCGCGCTTTCATAGAATTCTTTGCCATAACCCTACCCTTATTTCTTAAATGGGAAGTTAAACGCTTCTAACAACGCACGGCCTTCCTCATCAGATTTCGCAGAAGTAGTGATAGTAATATCCATACCGCGTACACGGTCTACTTTATCGTAATCGATTTCTGGGAAGATGATTTGTTCACGTACGCCCATGCTGTAGTTGCCACGTCCATCAAAAGACTTAGCACTTACGCCACGGAAGTCACGAATACGTGGGATAGCGATTGATACCAAACGCTCAAAAAAGTCCCACATACGCTCGCCGCGTAGGGTTACTTTACAACCAATCGGGTAACCTTCACGCACTTTGAAGCCAGCAACAGATTTGCGTGCTTTAGTGATTAGAGGTTTCTGACCAGAGATTGCTGCTAGATCCGCTACTGCGTTATCTAAAATCTTCTTGTCAGCTAGGGCTTCGCCCACGCCCATATTCAATGTGATCTTTTCGATCTGAGGGACTTGCATGACAGAGCTGAAACCAAACTTCTCTTGAAGTTCAGCAACTACTTTGTCTTTATATACTTCATGCAGTTTCGCCATCATTCTACTCCAACTATTAGATAGTTTTACCAGTAGATTTAAAGATACGTAATTTCTTACCATCTTCAATCTTGAAACCTACACGATCAGCTTTACTCGTTTCCGAGTTGAAGATCGCAACGTTTGATGCATCCATAGATGCTTCTTTCTCAACAATGCCGCCAGCTTGGTTCAATTGTGGAACCGGCTTTTGGTGTTTCTTGATCAAGTTTATGCCTTCGACAAAGATTCGACCAGATTCAGTAACAACTGAAAGCACTTTTCCGCGCTTACCTTTGTCTTTACCTGCTAGTACGATTACTTCGTCATCACGACGTATTTTTGCTGCCATGATTGGCTCCTTACAGTACTTCTGGGGCTAGTGAAACGATTTTCATGAACTTATCATTACGAAGTTCGCGAGTCACAGGGCCGAAAATACGTGTACCAATTGGCTGCAAGTTATCATTTAAGATAACAGCCGCGTTGCTGTCAAAACGGATCAGAGAACCATCTGGACGGCGAACACCTTTTCTGGTACGCACAACTACCGCGTTTTTAACATCACCTTTCTTCACTTTACCGCGAGGAATAGCTTCTTTTACAGAAACTTTAATGATGTCGCCAATCGCTGCGTAGCGACGGTGTGAACCACCAAGGACTTTTATACACTGCACTTTGCGAGCGCCGCTGTTATCAGCAACTTCCAGCTGAGTTTGCATTTGGATCATGTTAATGACCTCCGGTGTAGTAATTACAACGTGTCTAAAATTCGTTTAAAAATCAGACATTTCGATTAAATCCCAATCAAAAAACAAACGAGTTGTCTCTTAAGGGCGGGCAATTGTACCAGCATTGAGGGGGTAGTGATAGGTTATTTTTTAATTAATTTAGAGCGTACGGTTATTAAAGTTGAGTAATTACGGCTATGTAGCTATTTTACAGGTGGTTACAAAACAAACAAGGCACTATATAAGTGCCTTGTTTGTTTTAACTATAGATGATTAACCGAATAAACCTTTTAATTTATCTTTAATCTTATCCTTTGCTTTGTCTTTGGCTTTTTCTTTTGCCTCATCGACTTTCTGTTTAGCTTCATCTTTAAGCGCATTACCCACATCAAGCTTTATACCAACATCGTGGAAAGGCCCTTTTATACGTAGTGGTATTTTAAAACCAGTACTGTCATCAGTGGTTCCCTGTCCTTCGATTGATCCAACTATGCCTGTAACCAAACGGTAGTTAACCGCTGTTTGCGGTAAATCAACATCGCCTTCACCTGATATTCTTATGAGTGGGCTAATAAGTGATAAATCAGTATTTTTACCAACACCATTAGTAAAATTAAAACTACCAGTTAGTGCAGAGAAATCTGTTTGCTCAGATTCTTCAAATCCGGTATCCAGCCCTTCAGACGCTGCACCAAAGTTTCCTGAAATGAGTTCCTTACCTTTACGAACCATCTCAGCTATATTCGCACCTTTTACAGCCCCATCAGCAAACTCAAATCCAAGTTTTCCGTTAAGCGCACCAATAAGCGACTTTTGACTTTGGCCAGTTGTGTTTAGGTTCCAATTTAAAGAACCCTTACCCATTAGCTTGTCAAAACCTGCCGCATCAGTTAATAAAGGCTGTGCATCTATACCAGCTAAGTCAAAGTTAGTTGATATTTTATAAGGCACTTGTTGTGCGTTTACATTGATAACCCCTTTACCTGACCCTTCATAAGCAGAAAAGCTATCTAAGCTTAGTTTTGCAACGCTATTTTTTAAAGCAACAGTAAATTGATTTGCGCCCAACTTAATATCGTTAGCTTTTAATCCACTTGAACGAATAACTACATTCGCATCTAGTGAATTTAACGCACTTAGATCAATTTTAGTGTCATCCCATACTATTGGCTCTGCAGGTTTATCATTTTGCTCTACTGGCTCTTCTTGTTTTGCTACTGCTTCAGGTAGATACGGATTTAAATCAAGCATACCTAAATCAATATCAGCATTTACAGTTAAACGCTTACCTAGGTTAAGCTCGCTCTTACCTTTTATTTCCAATGCGTCTAACGTCGCAACTAAATCTTCTAAATTAAATTTCTCACCTGCTAGGTGCATTTTACCGTTTACACTAAATGCGTTAAAAGCATTATCTTTAGCGTCTAACTCTACACCTTGCCATTTCGCAATACGTTTAACAGACTCACCACTTAGTGCTAACTGACCTTTAATATCTTGGCCTTGCCCAGCGATGCTCCCTTCGAACGTTAAATCAACTAAACGAGAATCTAAGGTTTGTTTAACATTAAAAGTAGCACCTTCAATTGCTTTAGCAGGAGTATCTAATTTTATATCAAGCTCAAAACGCTCCTGCATATAAGTAATACCCCCTTTTACTTCTAATGTTTTACGAAGTGATGGAAGTAAAATAGCGAGCTCTAAATCACTAATTTGTTGCTTAGCACCTGTTAGACCATCTAGATAAGTAAATGTGCCGCCATAAATAGCAACCTCACCTAACTCAATATCAAAGTTATCTGGAAGCTTGATAGCTTCACCTGATTGGCTTTGCTCTTTAGGTTGCTCTGCAACTGCATCAAATAACTGCCAATTAGCTTTACCATTTTTGTCAGTTTCTAATAGGATATTTGGTTCATTTATAACAAACTTATCTAATTTAAACTCACCACCAAATAATGAAAACCAAGGTATGTGTACAGCAAGCTGTTTCATACTCGCCATATCGGCGCGCGAACCTGATTCCATATTTGCAAAATGCACGTCGTTAAGTTCTAACTTTAATGCAGGGAATACGCTAAGTGTTTTATCACCTTTAATAGTAAGAGTGCGCCCAGTTGTTTGTTCTACCTGCTGTGACACTTTATTAAAAATAGTATCAGTAGGGATTAAAAACGGTGCGGCAACAATTAGTGCTATACATAATAAAAGTATTACACCTACAATTTTAAGTAAGGTTTTCATGATCGTCCTTTCAAACGTGCAAATAATGTTCTTATCATAGCGAGTGTTAGCCTTAAAATCATTGTAGTTGATGTAAAAAAGCCACTAAAACTACTTTACCTGTTCTATATGAATCTTTCCTGAAACATTTTGATACCTTTAGGTTACAAATAAGTATTGACCCGGTGATACCCCAAGGTTACATTGATACCCAGAGGTTACAAAAAATAAAATACTATTACAGGATGAATACTATGAAACAACAGGATATTAAAACTGAAGAACAATTTATGGGTCAAAACATATGGATTAGTTTAAGCTCAGGGATAGTTTGTTTACTTCTCTGTGTTTACTCACTAATAAAACAAGATCAACATATTGGAGGGCTTTTAACCGTTGGAATGGGCGTTTTTTTTTATGTAGTTACAGTGATTATTTACCTCATTAAAGGGGGCTTTCCGTTAAAAATGTATTTTCAATACGCTTATAAAGATGAGTTTCTAAACACCATTGATACTAATGCCTATAAACATTTAAGTTTTGCATTTGTATTTTGCTTTCTTGGAGTTTTTTATAAAGGTGATGAAATAGCTAGCGAGGTCTCGCATGCAACTATGGCAATATTCTACCTAGGTATCATGCTCTTGGTATATGGCGCTTCATTGCTTTGGCAAAATCGTGATTAGGAGAGGAAATGCAAAATAACATAGCAAAGTATCGAAAAGAAGCCAGGCTTTCACAGCAAGAACTTGCTGATGCTATTAACGTGTCGCGCAAAACAATAAGTACCGTAGAAACAAACCGGTTTACGCCGTCGGTAATAATTGCTCTAAAAATAGCAAAGCATTTTAATACCTCAGTCGAAAGTCTCTTTGTACTGGATGAAAATGATTGATACATGTTAAAGCATTAGTCTCATTTTATTAGCAAAAATACTGATTTAGTCACTTCAATTGCAACGTATGGAGGACAGCGCTGTTGTTATTAGCGTAATTGCGCTAAAATAGACCAGCAAAAAAATATATATCTAAACCGGAGATTCTACAAGGCATGAAAAAACTGCTAATTTCACCGTCAAAAATGACGCTAGGCGAACAAGAAAATCAAATCTATCAGAACATTCTGAAGCAATCTTCAGAGTTAAGCCTTAACCTTATGGCCGTGAAAGTAGAAAACCACCCTGATGATTTTTTACCTTGGTGTTACGAATTGCTAAGTGCAAGCAGAGATCGTATGAACTACGATTTACTAGAGCCACAGCAGTTAACAGTACTTAAGAAGCTACACGATCAGCTTATTTCAGCTATCAGCTTTTTACAGGTTAAAACTTTACGTATTGCTCCGTGGCCTGTTGTAAGTGTATTTGTAGAACAACACAAAGATGTTATTGCACTTGATGAACAGCTTCGTTTGGTAGACTACATCAAAAGCATTCGTGAACAGTCTCTTAAAGATATGATTCCTGAAGACTTACTTACGTTTAGCGGTAAGCACATGGCATCACTTGATCCAAGCACATACAACTTTGACGTTGAATGGTTTGCATCTACAAAAAGTGCAAAGAGCTTCCATCAAATGCTTGGTGATTTACCAGGTGCTTTTGACGATGCACTAGTGAATATTCCACTTGAAGGTGATATTACTCAATACGAATATCAACAATTTGTTGCTGCTTATTCAAAAATATTCACCGACAACAACGAAAAACCAACACTTGCGCCTGCAACACGACTGCTTGCAATGCGTCGCCCTGATTTATTTACTCCGATTACAAATAATCGATTAGATGCATTATGTGGTGCCCTTGGTGTTTCTAAACTTAAAAATAGTGATTTTGAGCGTTACTGGCAAGATATCGTAAAAGGTATTCAAGCTATGTCATGGTACAAAATGGCTAAACCTAGTAATGAGTTAGAAGAACAATTGGTTGCTATTAAAGCATTAATTCCATGTTTCTTTCACTACGCTGATGCTAAAACACCAGATAACTCTAACTACATTAAACTGCTAACCAAGCCTAAACGTACTACAACTACTACAGGTAAAACTCAGCGTAGAGGTAAAGAGTCTGCAGAAATATTAGTAGACCGTGCACTTGCTGCTGACGATATTCCTGAGCATATTCGCAGTAAACGTGATTCAATTGTGAGTGAAGTACAAAAAGGTCGCAGCGTAAACGAAACAATTAGCCTTATGCGCACTATATTCGGTTAAAATCTTCTAATTTAGCCGTACTTTTATGGTGCGGCTAGGTTAATTTATGCACCAGCAATGTGCGCAACATCTTCCTTCATATTATCCCCCATCCTATTCATAAAATTCAAGCTCATGTTTTTAATAAATAAAAAATAATTTTTAATAAAAAATAATGAAGCTGGCACATACAGTGCAATTATCCCGTTAGTTAAACAATAAAAAGCCGTCAGCCTAAAGGTTCCGATTACATAATAAAAACCTTGGCGAGCAAAAATCATATAACGGGAAATGGACATGCTAAAACTAAAAAAAACAATCGCTATCAGTGCTATAGCATTAATGGGCGCAACATCTTTAACGTCAACAGCCGTACATGCTGAAGTAACAGCAAACGCAGCGGCAACATCAAACTACTTATGGCGTGGTCAAGAGCAAACTGGGGGCGATGCAGCTATTTCAGGCGGTATTGATTACGCTAATGAATCGGGCTTTTATGCAGGTACTTGGGCTTCAAATGCATCGTGGGCAGATGAAATGACCTATGAGCTTGATTTATATGCAGGCTTTGGTGGCGACATTAACGAAAGCGTTAGCTATGATGTTGGCTATATTTATTACGCTTACCCAGACGCAGCCTCTGAAGCTGACGCAGATTTCTCTGAAATTTACGGTAGCATCAGTGTTGAAGGCTTTACCTTTGGTGCTTCAGTACTAGCAACATCAGCTGCAAGTGGTGATGGTACAGACTTTGGTGATTCACTTTACCTGACAGCTGACTACGGTTTTGCTGTTGGCAGTAACGGCACTGAAATGGCACTTCACTTAGGCCACTACTCTGGTGACTTTATTGGTGATGACAATATCTTAGATTACGGTGTATCAATTTCGAAAGATGGGTTCACTTTTGGTTTATCTGATACAGATATGGATGACTCAGATATTAAAGCTTACGTTGCTTATTCTGTAGACTTTAATTTATAAGAAAGAATGTGTTACTTGCTGCAACACGAAGGGCCTTTTGGCCCTTTTCTTATTTTTGAACAAGCCCCTTCACACCTGTTAACAAACCGTTACAATTGAATGAAAACAATACATACATTTTCCTTTATTCTATTACCTAGTCACTGGGCATTTATAACTGCCTAGCCATAAAATAGGTATAAAGGAATAATAATGAAATCACCTAACGCGTTTAGCGCCCTACTCGATATTTATATAAGTCCTAGTAAAGCTTTCAATGGTGTTGAACACGCCAGAGGTTGGTCATGGCTTGCTTTTATAGTCATGTCTTTAGTTTCAATGGCGAGTATTTATATTTTTTATTCCACTGTTGATATGCAGTTTTTGATTAATGAGCAAGTAGCAGCATCAACTATTGATGCGACGATTGGCGAGCAAAAAATGATTCGCCAAAGTATAGAGCAAAATGCAGAAGGCCAAGTATGGTTTGGTTTGTTTGGCGGCGTAATTGCGCTGGCTATCATGAATGCATTAATGGCACTTTATTATATGCTTGTGGCTAAACAGGATCCTGCATCAGAACATAGCTACGGAGCTTGGTATGGATTCTCTACCTGGACAATGATGCCAGTTGTTATTTCAAGCCTAGGAACAATTGCTCTTGTACTAAGTGCAAGTACAGATCAAATATCTCAACAAGCCGTATTTAGCTATGCATCCATTAACCAATTAATAATAGGACTTGAAATTGGCCATCCTTTTTATAGCTTATTAGAATCAATAAACTTGTTTAGCTTTTGGAGCATTACGCTGGGAATGATCGGCTTAAAATGCTGGACTAATTTTTCAACTAACAAAGCACTCCTATTCTCTGCTCTTCCTTCAATTATTATTTTTGGTATTTGGGCAATCATTGCAGCAAGTTAACTCTTAAGTGGAGGTAGATACTAGCTCCACATTACTTAATTCACGGATAGATAAAATGAAAAAAGCAATAATCATCACACTCGCTGTAGGCGCATTTATAGCCCTAATTGTGTCAAAGCAAATTTCTGGCGATGAAAAACAAGCCGAAGTAAATATTGCTCAAGTAGAGCTTGGCGACATTGCTGACTCAATAATGGCTTCAGGTAATTTAGTTTTTAATACACAAGTGCAATTACGCTCTGAAGTGACAGGCCGAGTGGATAAAATATTTGTTCAAGAAGGCCAAGGAGTTAAACAAGGCGATATGTTAATGCGCCTTGATACAACTGCTTTTGAATCAGAAGTTACCCGTAGTAAAGCAATCCTTCGCGCCACAGAGATTGAAATTAAACATAGTAGAACACGCCTGACCAATCTAGAGCGACAACTTAAAAGACAAAAAGACTTATACGATGTAGGTTTAGGTAATCAAGAAAGCTATGAGAACATTGAAAGCGCACGCGATCTAGCTAAAATCGATATTGAATCACGAATAGAGTCGTACAACCAAGCACAAGCGTCACTACAAATTGCGCAAGATCGCTTAAGTAAAAGTGTATTTAGAGCTCCAATGAGCGGCTTGCTTGCATCTGTAAATATTAAAGAAGGTGAAACCGTTATAGCCGGTACTACTAATATTATTGGCTCTGATTTAATGCTAGTAGCAGACCCAAGCGCTATTTTAGCCGAGCTACGTGTGGATGAAACTGACATTGCGAGTATTAAGCTTAACCAAAAAGCGAATATTTATGCGGCCGCATATCCTAATAAACCATTTAGTGGCACAGTAATCAATATTGGTACTTCAGCTAAAAACCAAGCCGGCTCTCAAGGTTTATCGTTTAAAGTAAAAGTATTACTCGATACTACTGAGCGCCAGCTATATGCAGGAATGAGTTGTAGAGCAGAGATCGCAACAAGCATTGCCGAAAACGGTTTAAAACTTCCAATAGAAGCAATCCAAAAAGAAGACGATAAAACATTTGTATGGCGACTAAATAGCGATAATACAGTTAGTAAAATTGCCATAACTGTTGGAATATCATCTGATATAGAGCAAGCAATTACTGACGGCTTAAATGAAGGCGACAACATTGTTATTGGTCCTGCGCGCCCAGTAAGTCTTTTGACTGAAGGTGATGTGGTAAAACTTAAGTCAGATGCAGACAAGGAAGAAGCTTAATGTCTGCGGTAATCAAACTTGAGCATATTAATAAACAATACAAAATGGGCTCAGAGGTATTTAAAGCACTTGATGATGTAAACGTACATATAATGCAAAACGAGTACGTGGCGATTATAGGACCTTCTGGTTCAGGCAAGTCGACCTTAATGAACTTACTAGGTTGTTTAGATACACCCACCAGTGGCGAATACTACTTAAAAGACAAACTAGTAAAAAGTATGACCGAGACAGAGCTTGCTCATCAGCGTAATGAAAGCGTTGGGTTTATATTTCAAAGCTTTAATTTAATACCACGTGCAACCGCACTAGAAAATGTAATGCAGCCTTTAGTGTATCGCTTTATCCCTAGCAAACAGCGCAAGCAACAAGCCCTAGAAGCACTAAAACGGGTAGGTCTCGGTGATAAAGTTAATCATTTATCTAGCCAGCTATCGGGCGGGCAACGTCAACGGGTTGCTATTGCCCGCGCTTTAGTCACAAAACCACATATATTATTAGGAGATGAACCCACAGGTAATCTTGATAGTAAAACGACCCGCGAAATTATGGATTTGTTTGATGAGCTGCATAACGAAGGTCACACTATTATTTTAGTAACACATGAGCAAGAAATTGCCGATCATTGCCAACGCGTAATTCGTTTAGTCGACGGTAAAGTGGTAAGTGATGTAACTAAAGATGAAGGAATCAAGCAGCATGTTTAAATCAGCTCTTGCGATAATGGAAGGCACTAAAGCCGCTTTTTCAGCTATTAAAGCTAATGCAATGCGCAGCGCACTGACCTGTTTGGGCATTATTATTGGTGTTGCCGCCGTAGTTACTGTAGTTGCAGTAATGCAGGGTTTTACAAAGCAAATAAATGATCAATTTGCTGATATGTCGCCAGATGTAACAACAATAAAGCCTTACACCAGTATTGAACTCGAAATGGTTGGTAAAAATGCCAAGCTTACCTACGACGATTTTTTAGCTTTAAAGTCGCGTATAAAAGAAGCTGAAACGCTAACTGCCCTAATGTTTACCTGGCGTTTTTCGGGAGGGGCTGAGTATGGAAATAAAAGCCATTCATCGCGTGTAATAGGTACTGAGCAAGACTATCAAAAAGCGTATCGTACTTACCCTGAACTTGGCCGCTTTATTCGTGCCGAAGATGATGATAAACGTAGAAGAGTCGCATTTATCGGCCCTTCAATCATAGAAAAGCTAAACCTTCCTGAAAGCCCAGTAGGTGAATATATAAAACTAGGTGGTGAATGGTTTAGGATTATTGGTGTTGCTGAAAAACAAGGTAGCTTATTTGGCTTTGACCAAGACGATTACATTAATATTCCAATTAGTACTATGAGTGCTTTAGAAGGCGGAAGTACACAAACTAATGTGCAAATTATGTTTAGGTTAAATGAAGGTACTAACGAAGAACAAGTGCTTGCAAAAATAACCCGTGTATTACGCCAACTACATAAACTAAAAGAGAAAGATGAAAACGACTTTGAATTTGAAACCGCTGAAAAATCTCGTGCCCAAATAGATAAATTTACCAGCAGTGCTACCGCTATTACTGCAGGTATTGTTGGCATTAGCTTACTCGTTGGCGGTATTGGTGTTATGAATATAATGCTCGTGTCGGTAACTGAACGCACACGCGTTATTGGTACATTAAAAGCACTAGGCGCAACGCCTGGCTTTATTATGCTGCAGTTTTTAGTTGAAGCCGTTGTGCTTTCACTCTTTGGTGGCTTAATAGGACTCATTATAGGGTATGGCGCCGCAGGGCTAATTTCATTCTTAGTCCCGAGTATGCCTGATGCATATATACCAGCATGGGCTGTAATACTATCGTTCGGATTTACATCAATGATTGGAATTATATTTGGTTTAGCCCCCGCAATTAAAGCAGCAAGACTAAACCCTATAGATGCACTACGTTACGAGTGATAGTGATAATAATTACTCAGCTTTAAATGGTACCTTATTACATTGTACTTCTACTGTTTTAGGGTACCAAGCTGGGCCGATTTGATTCACAACCACCTCAGCTAAACCATTAGTAAACGATTTATACGTATGAACGCTTTGCCACTCCCCTTGTGGGCAATGTGTTGTTAAATCTAACGGCTCTGATCCCTCGTACAACGCAAGTGCAAAATTATGATGCCACCGTGAGCTTTTTAGTGCTTTATTGCTTACTTTGCTCTGCATACCGTTATCAAAGTAAATATTTGTACATCCAGTTAAAATAATTAGTGTGCAACCGGCTGCAAATAACTTGATGCTCATAATGTCTCCCCTAGTACTTGCTCTTGGCACCACACTTTAATGGTATGGGGCGAGTATATTCCAAGCGTAATTAAACTCAGCGCTCCATCACTAAACGTTTGTTGTGACTGCATTTGAATAACCGGTGTATCTAAGCAAACTTGTTTTACATCTACCCGCTGCTCACCCACTAATCCCCATAAATAAAATGGGCGGCTATCCTCGTAGGTCGCTTTACTTGTAATTTTTGCGATAGCTTGTGGCTGAATGGTTACCGCAGAACAAGCACTGAGGCTTAATGCTATCGCCCCTATAATTAATGGTTTCATACTCTTCCTTATAAACTAAATACCAGTAAGGTAACTTTATAAGAGAACATAAAATATTAGCGTAAAAAGCTGTGGGGAATATGTAGAAACGCTATGAAGTTTTATACAGTTTATTACACATAAAGGCCGCATAAATGCGGCCTTTAAAGTAGTCAACTTAAGTGGTTAGTAAATAAATAGACGTTAGAATTTAGCTAAATTATTTTTACTGTCTTTGTCGACCAGCTTAATGTAAGGATCTACCCCCGCAAATAATGGTTTTTCTTTTACTTTTAGCTCAATAGTATTGGTACCAGACACTATTTGATGCTTTTGCGAGTAAATAACAAAGTCTTCAGCGAGTAGGTTTTCAGGGTCATCGCTAAATAATGCAATATCAATTAACTCATCGAGCGGCTGCTCGGTTTCTTCACCTTGTCCATCGGCATGCTGCTTAGTTGCTTCAACGCTCAGTGTTACGGTGTAAAAACCTTCGCTATCAACATCATCTGTAACCGACACTGCTTTCATTTCAAGCTCATAAAGCGTTATATATTTAAACTGATCATCAATAAAACTTTGCTCCGCTTGCGTTGCGTCTTGTTTTAAATAGCTAAGTAAATCAAGCGTAGTTGGGTATGGCGTTGACTGGTATTTAAACTCATTCAAAAACGCTTTAAGTGCGGCATTTAAGCGCTCTTCACCTAATCGGTCATACAAAGCCATCATCGCAACTGAGCCTTTATTGTAATGAAGATATTGTTGAGACTGCGTTTTATACAGCGGCATTTCTTCAAAGGCTTCGCCAGTACGGCCCATTAAGTATCTATCTAACTCGTACTTTAAAAATTTACGAAGTTTCTCGGCGCCAAAGCGTTTTTTTAGCACCATAAGTGCGCTGTATTGGGAGAGCGATTCAGAAATAACGGCACTGCCCTCTACATTAGCCCCCGATACTTGATGCCCCCACCATTGGTGTGCAACTTCATGTGCGGTTACATAGTAAGGGTAGTCAACTTTACTCTCATCTCTTAAGTCTGTAATAAAGCCCATGCTTTCTGAGTAAGGCACCGTATTAGCAAAACTTTGCGCAAACGAGCGATACTTAGGAAACTCAATAATACGTAACTGCTTATGCTGATATGCCCCAAAGGCTTGTGTAAAGTAATCTATCGAGTCTTGTACCGATTCAATCATACGGTCAATATTCCATGCATGATTTTTGTGGTAATACACCTCAATATTTACCCCATTATGCTCAACCTTTTTACTTTTAAGCTCTGCCGAAAGCACCGCATAAAAGTTTAAAATAGGCGCATCCATTTCATAAACAAAAGTGCGGCGCCCGTCTTTTACACTTTCACTTTGTAAATACCCTGGGGTAATCGCAAATTGCGACTCGTCGGTTATTACCGTTGCCTTAAAGTTAATAAACCCATTAGCTGCACCAAAATCACTTTGTGTATAGTACTGACTGTCTTCTAGCTTATGGGCACGTTCAAGTTCTGGTAAATCATGCTTACGACGTTCAAATTTATCAGCTACCTGTAAACCACTGTTATAACCAAAGCTAGGAAGGAGTTCCAAGTTATTAATAAAAGTGCCATTGGCAACTAATTGTGTATCAGAGCCTTGATCAGTAAAGCCTGTATGTTCGCGAGTAACAGACAGTTGCCCTTCTCTTATTTCGTTTGGCATAAGCGGCTGCTCAAACTCAAACCATGCTGAATAAAGCGCTGGTAATTTTTCAACTATCTTACCGCCTGCCATGGCCACATCCCAACTTTTAGCGTGTTGAGGAGAGGAGATCAATACTCGCGTAATTGGCTCGTTAGAGGTATTGGTAAATTTAATTTTTGCCACAGCACTTAAAGCACGTTTTTTTGGATAAATATCAACAGTTAAGTCAACATCGGTCACCATAGGTAGTGCTAAGTCTTTGTATTGTGCAAACTGCTGTTCATAACTTATTTGCTTGTCTTGAAACTCATCGCTCGTAGTAAACTCGTTCAAAACTCTTGTGTTGTTATAAATATTGTAGCCTGCACCAACAAACACTAATGCACTAATAACCGCAACTGCTTGCCCTTTTAGCGACATATTATAACGAAGCATAGACAGGCGTGTACGCAGCGTTTGTGAAGGACCGCGGTGCCATAACGCAAACCCGACAATCGCTAAAACAAGACTTAACGCGCCCCAATATAGGGTATACCAATGCGCGCCTTGTAAAAAATGTCCATAACCGTTTATATCTGAATACGGTACGCTACTGCTTTGCGAAAAATGATACATATGATGCTCAAACCCGTAAGCACCCATTACCATTTGAGCAATGTAATACAAAATAAATAAACCCATACCTATGTATTTATTAGGGCTAATTATTTGTAAAAAGAACGCCAATATAGCCATCATAATAAAAGGCAGTAATGTAAGGTAACCCAACCTAAATAAGTACTGGCCAAGCTCTAGGTTAAATTGCCCCTTAAACAGTTGCACTGCAATGGTAAACATCATGCCTACTAAATAAAGACCACAAACTGCAGTGATTAACGCAATAATTTTAGATACCCAAAACACACTGTTATGCACCGGGAAACTGTCAACAATATCACCCATACCACTGTGGCGTTCTCGCCAAACCAGCTCTGCGCTGTAATAAGCAATAATGATAAACATAAACAAAGCGGAGGAGTTTTGAATAATGCCCACCATGTTTTGTGTAAGCGGCCAATCTGTTGTGCCATACGCGCCAATAGGCGCAAAGAGTGGTGCGAGTAACATAGTAATACTGACACCCGCTAAAATCATAAAAGGGGCACTTAATATAACCTGCTTAAGTTCAAATAAGCTGCGCATTACTAATTGCGATTGCGTATTTACCCCTTTTGACTTGTAATTTTTAGCGCTGCTAATAAGTGCTGCTTGTTTATTTTTTACAAACGTTGAGACAGCAAATTGCTTTTTCTGTTTTTTACTTACTACGCGATTACCTAACTTTCCGAGGCCAAAAAACATCGCTAAACTTATTGCTACCCATAAAATACGGTTAATTAAAAAATCGCCCGAGAGCGTTAACACTTCGGTATTTTTATCACTTACAGTCCAGTAACGGGTTAAGTCAATTAACGAACCGAGGCCGAATGGATCTGCGTAAACAACAATATTCCTAAACGCTAAATCATCAAAATAGATACTCGCCAATTGGTAGGTTATATAAATCACTACGGCCGTTACATATACCGCCATCATGGTTTTAAAATAGACCGCCACACTATTAAAAATAGCACTGAGTACCAGTAAGCTGGGTATTGCTAAATATAAAAAAGGCGCTGCGTAATATATAAACTTATTAGGGCCTACTAGCTCACTATCAAGCCAGCCAACCAACAAGCCAAATTGAGATCCCAAAAACACGCCTAATGGCACAGTTAAAAAAACAACTAGCACAACCAAGTAAGCACCAAAAAAACGTCCTGATTGATAAACAAGAGGGTCAACGGGCTTACTAAATACCAGCTCATCCATTTTGCTTTCACTGTTGCGAATAGCGGAGCTGGCAACAAAATTAACCACTAAAAACATAGCGAGTGTACAAAATGTAACGGTTAAAAGCATAATAGAGAAAGGCGAGTTCATATGAACATTCGCCCCACCTAGCGGAAACTTACTACTGGAGCTTATAAAAAACGCCATAAAAAAGAAGATTAACGACGTCACATAAAACGAAGGCTGGCGCACAAAGTAGCGCAGCTCAAACGCGAGCATATTAAAAAACATAACGCCTCCTTATGCTACTTGGCTGTTACGATGATTAAGCAGAGTAGAAAAATACACATCTTCTAGGTTTGCATTACTTGCTTCAAACCCTTGTGGGGCTTGCTCTGCTATTACATGTAAAATTGTTTTCCCTGCAAATAGGCGCTTAGAAATAACCGGTAATTGTGGTTCCAGCTCTTGCGCTTCTTCTTGGCTCATGGCTTTGCGCCATATTTGCCCTTGGAGTTTATCGGTAAGGGCAATTGGGTTGCCCTCTAATAGTATTTTGCCGCCGGCCAGTACGGCCATGTTTGGGCAAAGCTCTGCTACATCTTCAACAATGTGAGTCGATAATATAACGACTTTTTGCTCACCTAAGCTTACTAACAGGTTATGGAAACGATTACGCTCTTCAGGATCTAACCCTGCTGTTGGTTCATCAACGATTAGTAAATCAGGGTCGCCTAATAACGCTTGAGCAATACCAAAACGCTGACGCATACCGCCCGAAAAGCCACTTACGGCTTTAGAGCGATGTTGATATAAATTAGTGTGCGCAAGTAATCCTTCAACCGACTCTTTACGCTCGGCTTTATTATGAATCCCCTTTAAAACAGCCATATGATCCAGCAAATCGTAAGCACTAACACGTGGATACACACCAAAATCTTGCGGGAGGTAACCTAAACGTTGGCGCAGTGCCTGTGGGTCTTTAAAAACATCAATACCATCAAAAGTAATTGAACCTGAATCAGCCGACTGCAGTGTTGCAATGGTACGCATTAGCGATGATTTACCTGCGCCATTTGGCCCAAGTAATCCAAACATCCCTTTACCTATAGATAAATCAACACCTTGTAGTGCATGTACGCCGTTATCGTAGGTTTTAGATAACCCTGTTATTGATAGCATTTTTACTTCCTTGAATATGAGTAATTATTTTTATAATGTTTTATACCACAAGAAAAATAGGAACATAAGTTACTTGCTGGTTAAATTTGTAACAACAAATAAACATAATTTAAACTCATAACACTTGCCTGCACTGTATTCACTCGGTATAAAAACCACATATACTTTTATAAGAAGCGAAAAGCCATGCAAGATCACCAAAGCCAGCCATTAAACGACTTTATAGAATACCCACACGACGAAATGCTAAATCGCGCTAACGAGTTTTTAACCACTAGCCAACGCCGCCATAGCATTCGCAGCTTTAGCGATCGCCCTGTACCAAAAAATATTATTGAAGCATGTATAAAAGCAGCTGGCACAGCACCTAGTGGAGCGAATCATCAGCCTTGGCATTTTGTGGCTATAAACAGTAGCGATGTAAAAAAACAAATAAGAGAAGCCGCAGAAAAACTAGAGCGTTCTTTTTACGAAGGCAGAGCAGGTGAAGAATGGTTAGATGCGCTAAAACCGTTAGGTACCGACGCCAATAAACCTTACTTAGAACATGCGCCTTGGCTTATAGCTGTATTTAGTCAAAAAAAGGGGGGCGTAAGCACCGATGATAAAAATACGAATTATTATGTGCATGAGTCTGTTGGCTTAGCTACCGGCTTTTTAATTCAGGCTTTGCATCGTGCTGGTTTGGCAACCCTTACTCATACTCCAAAACCAATGAGTTTTTTAACCGACATATGTGGTCGCGATAAAGATAACGAGCGCCCGTATATGCTACTTATTGCAGGCTACCCTAGTGACGATGCCACAATACCCGCGCATGCACTGGATAAAAAATCTATTGATGAAATAGCTACGTTTATTTGAGTTGGTATTCAACCGCAAATTTTCGCTTGAGTTAAATCTTGCGATAACATGCTGCTACATATCTATAGTTTGGTCTAAGCATAGTAGCTGTTTTCGTACGAGCTCTATTTACGTACAAACATTTTAAAAATTAATAGCACAAAAGTAATAGAGCTGAGGTTATTCTTTTGTGCTTTCACTGCGCTACTGACGCAACTAAAAGCGTTAGTCTTTACAAAATAAGCTATATAGCGTGCTAAGTAATTGCACTGCGTTATCGTCAATTACACGATAATAAATAGTTTGGCTTTCACGGCGAGTGGCAACAACATTCGCTTTTCGTAGTGCAGCTAAATGCTGAGAAAGTGCCGATTGTGCTAAAGGTACGGCTTCATTTAGTTGCGATACGCTCATTTCTTTATCTTGCAAAGAGCATAAAATCATTAAACGATTTTTATTCGCTAAAATTTTTAATAACTGCTCTGCCTGCGCCACATTCCCAGCCATTGCAATAAAGTCGATGTCCATAACATGCTCTTATTATAAAAAGTGATTGGAGTATAAATATATACATTGTTAATGTCTAACATTAGAATTTACTAATATAGAAAAAACGAATATAGTAAATAAAACACTAAATAAAGCTCAATAGCTCATTTTTTAATTGCGGAACTCATAATTACCGTATTTGTGTTGCTGCAATATTTTGATCCTAGATGAATATGGCTTACTGTTTTTACTACAATAAACTTAATTCAACTGCTATTAGTTGCTGGTATCTGATGATCACACTATTACGCAAACGTAACCTTAAGGAATAAAAAAGCATGCTTACATCAATCCCTGATTTACTTAAAATTATCACACCTAACCAACGCCGTATTGACGCAGCGCAAGCGAAACTCGAGCTTGAACAAAATAAAGGTTTACTTATTGATGTGCGAGAACCTGCAGAGCATGCAACAAAAGCAGCTGTTGGAGCAATAAATATTCCGCGTGGGTTACTCGAAATGAAACTAATGGAAATAGAAAAAGACGCAGCACGTCCAATTTACGTGCACTGCGCAAGTGGTGCTCGCGCAACGTTGGGAGCAGAAGCATTAACGCGTGTGGGTTATGAAAACGTGACCGTTATTACCTGTGATGCAAACCAAATATGTAGCGTATTTTAAGCACATACGTAAGTACTTGGTAGTTATACCCCTAGCAAAGGGTAGTGCTTAACTTTATGATAAGTCAGTGCTAATTTAATACACGCTTTAAGTGGGTGTTCTGGTAATGGCTTTTCACTATTTAACACTATTGCTCTATTTCCTTCAAAGGTAAGATTATGAGAGTACAATTCTCTAAATGTGCTTACTAGCTTTGATTGGCAATGAAAAAACAAATAACACGATGAGCCCTTAAAGCCTATGCGAATGGGGCTGCCATTTATTACGCTATAACTTGGCTCTCCCCACTTTAGTGACTCTTCAACGGCTCCTAAGTTTTGCTCTTGTGCTACGATATAAATTAACTCTCGTAATTTTATGAGCTTACTTTTAATTAACTCAGGATAATTATTAAATATATTTTCGACACCCTTATTCATAAAAGCATCCTTCTTAGCAGAGCATTCGTTACATTTAAGGCTAAACTATTTTTGCTGCCTTTCATCAAGTAAAACTAGTAGCATCTGCTCAATATTTTTAACACTATAAGTAAGTGCTCTCAGTAGCTCTTTCTCACTTTGCTCTGTTGCCTGCTGCGACGTTTTACCTTGATTAGCCAATACATCTTTTTGCTCAAGTATCGCCTCTCTAAACTCACTCGCATTAACTACACCAAGTAAAGATACTAAAGCGCCATTTCCTGACTGCCCAGCTGTTTCAAAACTTAAACGGTACAACCCAAATAGTCGCATTAGTGGGCCTTGGCTTAAACCTACATCGGTTATTTTTTCAAGCGGAATAGATTTTTCTTCTTTAAATAATATGCCACGTTTAACTACCAATTTTTGTGGTAATAAGTCAGCAGACATAGCTGCGAGTATTCGCCCGCCCACTAGCCATACAATCGCCAAGACAATGGGTAACAACGGAATAGTCACCAGCGCTAGTACACTAAAAAAAGCGGCCATTAGCATCCAGTATTGCTGAACCTTCGGGTCGAAAGATGCACTTTTTAAAATATGTTTTGTCATTGTTTTAATCCTTTATCTATATAACTAAAAATACACTCTGCAAGCTTCAATAATCTCTACTCAATCTTACAAGCTAATAACAACTTTTATAGCAAGAGCAATAAACACAACACCCAGTATTTTATCAAGCCATGGGTTTTGCTTAGTAAAGCCAAAGCGGGTTTTAGAAACCTCGGTCAATAATGCCACCAGCAAATACCAGCCGGTATCAATGACAAACACCGTTAAACACATAATTATGCCCACACTTAAAGTAAGTGCCTGAGGGTCTATAAACTGTGAGAACAAGGCTAAAAAGAAAATAGCGAGCTTGGGGTTTAAAAACGCAATGGCAAAACCATCTTGTAATGCTTTAGCTTCACTTACCTCACTTTTTTGTACTTCAAGTTCGTTATTACTTGGTTTTGCTAGCAATATTTTTATACCTAAATACGCCAAATAGGCCGCACCTAAGTAAACTAGTATTTGATAAACAGTTGGAAACTGCGTCATTAAAGCGCCTAACCCCAATAACGATGCACCGGCATACAAGCCAACGCCAATACCATGACTGAGCGCGGCAAGCATACCGTTTTTCATACTGCCATTAAGCGAGTGCTTTAAAACCACCGCTAAACTTGGTCCTGGTGACATTGCACCCATCATGCAGATAGCCGCTAGGCTTAACCATACTGAAAGTGTCATCTAAAGCTCGTCAGTTTCAATAAATAATGTATAACCGTGCACTTGCCCATAAAAGCCAGTTAATGGCACTGCGTTTATTACTTTCCAACCATCTTGGTTTAATTCCTGTATGCGATCATTCAGTGCGACTATATCTACGCCACCCAAAAAACGGGTCTTTCTAAATTCGATTACTTTTTGCATTTTAGTCCTTGTGTGCTTTATAAAGTGTATTCAAAATCGTAGTAGTGAATTCCTTGCTCAATACGTATTTTCATACTGCCAGTTAACCCTTCTAGCTCATTAGTGCCTGAATCGGGTATTACATTTAAAATTAGGCTGTCTTGCCCTTTATCCATCGTGCCAAAATGCTGCAGTACAAAACTGCCTTTTTTGCCGTCAAGCTCACCTATCACTTGCTCTATGGCAACATAACCGGCACTGCCTTGGGTTGGTGTCATGGCGCTTAGCATTTCGCCCTGGCTGGTAGCATTAAGCACACCACTAAATGTTTTATCTATCGACATACGCCCTAAGTTAATACCATTTTGGCCGCTTGCGTAGCCTTCTATTGGCGCTAGATTTACATTAAATTCTCCACTTACGGTTGCAGTAGTCATAACGTTTCCTTATTGATGCTAATATTTAAGAGTATTGATTTTTATTATCTTAGTGCCATATCTATACCTTAACCTTTAAAAAGAATCCACTATGTCAAAAAACACCTCTGCATCCGAAAAAGCTGCGTTTAGCAGTTTATTACCTGTTTTTGCGTTTATTAAACCGTACAAATGGATGGTAGTAGCCGCCCTAGCTGCGTTATTAGTTACCGCAGGCGTTAACTTGTCATTAGGGCAAGGTGTTAAATTTGTTATTGATCATGGCTTTATTGCAGGATCAAAGGCCCAATTACAGCAGGCCGTATTAGTACTTATTGGTTTAATCAGCTTGTTAGCGATAGGTACCTTTAGCCGTTTTTATTTAATGTCGTGGATTGGCGAACGAGTCAGTAACGATATTCGAAAAGCCGTATTTAATCGTATTGTAACGCTGCACCCTAGCTATTTTGAAGAAAACCGCAGTGGCGAGCTTATGTCGCGTTTAACCACCGACACCACATTACTGCAATCAATTATCGGTTCATCTTTTTCTATGGCGCTGCGCAGTGTACTTATGTTGATTGGTGGCTTAGCTATGCTGTTGTTCACTAATTTAAAACTTACTTTAGTGGTTGTAGCCTGTGTACCACTGGTACTTGTTCCCATGATGATATTTGGTCGCAAGGTACGCAAACTCGCAAGCTCTAGCCAAGATGCCATTGCCGACATAAGTACCTATGCCGGAGAAATCATACAAAATATTAAAGTAGTGCAAAGCTATAGCCATGAAGAGCAAGAGCAACATGCCTTTGCGCTTGAGACCGAAAAAGCCTTTAACGTGGCTAAAAAACGTATTAAGCAACGTTCATTTTTAATAGCCGTGGTGATTTTTTTAACCTTTAGTGCCATTAGCGCTATGTTATGGGTAGGTGGTAATGACGTACTTGCAGGCACCATGAGCGGGGGTGAGCTAGGTGCGTTTGTGTTTTACGCTATTATGGTTGCAATGTCGGTGGCAACCGTTGCTGAAGTATATGGCGAACTACAACGTGCAGCAGGCGCTGCGGCGAGATTACTTGAGTTACTTGCTGTTAAAAGTGAGATAGAAAACCCGCTAAACCCACAAGATAGTCATTTACTGCATGATAGTAGTAGCCCTGCGATTACGCTTGAAAATATAAGCTTTAACTACCCTTCTCGCCCAGACGTAAGCGCGCTTAATAAAATAAGCCTAAATATAAATCAAGGCCAAACCGTGGCAATTGTTGGCCCTTCTGGCGCAGGTAAAACAACATTATTTGAATTACTACAGCGCTTTTACGATCCTGCTAGCGGAGCCATTAAATTTAAAGATGTAAACATTAAAGATTTATCACTTAATACTCTGCGCAATAAAATGGGCATGGTAGCGCAAAACCCTATTTTATTTAGCTCCGATGTAATGCATAACATTCGTTACGGCAACCCAAGTGCAACCGATGAGCAAGTATATGCCGCAGCAAAGTATGCGCATGCCGATGAATTTATCAAACAGTTACCGCAAGGTTATAACAGCTTTTTAGGTGAGCAGGGTGTGAGGTTATCCGGTGGGCAAAAGCAGCGAATTGTGCTTGCACGTGCCATATTAAAAGACCCTGAAATACTTCTTCTTGATGAAGCCACCAGCGCGCTGGATGCGCAAAGTGAGCACCATGTACAAGCTGCACTTGAGCATTTAATGCAAAACAGAACAACGTTAATAATTGCCCATCGGCTGGCAACGGTAAAACATGCCGATGTAATTGTAGTAATGGAAAATGGGGAAATAATAGCAACGGGTACTCACCAAGAGTTGTTAGCAAGTAACCCGCTGTATCAAAAACTGTGTGAATTACAGTTTAATAAGGATTAACCTTCGGTATTTGGCACTATCTGAATTTCTACACGGCGGTTTTGAGCACGGCCATTTGCACTATCATTAGTTGCAATTGGGCGTGTTTCGCCATAGCCCATGGTGCTAATACGTGTAGCCATAATTTGTTGGTTCACTAAGTAGTCTTTCACACTTTGTGCGCGTTCACGCGATAGGTTCATGTTGAAGCTATCTTTACCCGTACTGTCGGTATGACCTTCTACACTAAGGTAGGTTTTTTCGTACTTGTTCATTACTTTAGCAATCGCATCTAACGTATCGTTAAAGCCTGATGAAATATAAGATTGAGCAGTCGCAAACGTAATGTTTGATGGCATTACTAAGCGTAAGTTATCGCCCTCTCGTACTACTTCTACACCAGAGCCCGCTAATTCATCACGAAATGCTTCTTCTTGCTTATCCATGTAGTCGCCAACAGCTGCGCCCGCTAGTGCACCAATAGCTGCACCAATAAAAATACGTTTATCTTTATGATTACCCGTAGCCTTACCTAATACACCTCCGGCTGCGGCGCCTATAGCGGCTCCTTTACCTGTGTTATTCATTTCACAACCAGAAAGTAATACAGCTACTACGGTTACGCTTAAAAGTGATTTAGTTAAAGTCATGGTGATACCTTATTCATTAAGAATTTAGCAAGAGTATGCAAATACATGTATGAACAAACTATGAAGAGAGTGTTAAAAGCAACGCATCTTGCTTGATTGTTAAACAGACCTCAAACTAATGTGCCATTTTAATAAAAATGTCATACTACGCTGTGACAATTTAATGAATTTTACAAAGGATATTGGCGCAATGTTAATTGCTATTTTTAGACAGTTTTTTTTACTAGGGTGTATGAGCTTTGGAGGCCCTGCTGCGCATTTAGGTTATTTTAAACGCCACTTTGTAGATTCGTTAAATTGGTTAACTAACACGCGTTACGCACAACTTATTAGTTTAAGCCAAGCACTGCCTGGGCCGGGCTCTAGCCAAGTTAGTTTTGCTATTGGTGTTGAGCGTGCTGGAGTACTGGGTGGTATAGCTGCTTTTGTAGGTTTTACTCTGCCTTCGTTTTTAATAATGGTGCTGCTTGCGGTTAGTGCTCATCAGTTTGACGCTGTTTACTTTGCTATTATTACAGGCTTAAAGTTATTTGCCGTTGTTATAGTTGCTGATGCCACACTTAGTATGGCTAAAAGCTTTTGTACAAGTGCTGCGCTTAAGTTACTTGCCGTAATGAGTACACTTGCTTTGGTATTATTTCCAATGATGGCCACTCAAATCGCTATTTTAATAACCGCTGCAACAGTAGGTGCTATATGGCCTTTATTAAAACTGGGTACAGCCACAGAAAATGTTAGCAGTACAAAAAGCAATATTAATTGGATTGCACTGGGGTTATTTGCGCTCTTACTTGGTGTGAGCTTTATTCCACTAGGCCATGAGTTTGCTTTGTTTGCCCCTTTTTACCAAGCAGGTGCAATGGTGTTTGGCGGCGGACACGTAGTACTACCAGTACTTCAAGCAGGCGTACCAGCATTGAGTGATGATCAGTTTTTAAGTGCTTACGCGAGTGCACAAGCGGTGCCAGGACCTATGTTTACTATTGCTACTTACTTAGGCGCACAACTTACTACAGAGCAACCTTTAGTGGGTGCTCTTATAGCTACACTACTTATATTTATGCCTGGTTTTTTACTTATACTCGCGTTTCAAAAGAGCTGGATTAACTTGGCAAGTAAGCCACGCTTTGCAAGCTCAATAGCGGCGCTTAATGCTGCGGTAGTCGGTTTTTTAGCGGCTGCACTGTATTCGCCAATCTGGACATCAGCTGTGCATAGTCTTTGGCAAGTTGCGTTAGTAATAATTGTATTTGCATGGCTGCAATTTAAAAAGCCACCTATTTGGTGGCTCTTAGCTTTGTTTATTACTGTGGGTCTTTTACAACACTATTTGCCATCACTCTAAATGTTGGCTTATCTGTTTGTTGCTCGTTAGGAGGGCTTAACTGCCCACTAACACTTTGATACGCCCTAAGCCCAAACACAGGTAATACCGCAAGCAAATGATCCATTATTTCGGCTTGTAAGTGCTCGTACGAAATCCAGCGTTTATCTTCACTAAAGCAATAAAACTCAATAGGCAAACCATGATTAAGTGGTTGTAGCTCTCGTACCATTAACGTAAGCGACGTATTAATTTTACTGTGCTGTTTTAAATAGCCTTCAGCATAGCGACGAAATAGCCCTAAATTAGAAACCTGAGCAGGTAATGTCGTCACTCGAATATAGTCGTGCAGCGGAATAGCCGCATCAATTTGTTTTCTAAACTCATCACCCACTAAACAAATACTGTGCATATCTATGTTAAGTGAACGTTTAATACGCCTACCGCCCGACTCTTGCATGCCGCGCCAGTTTTTAAATGAACCCGCTACCAACATATAAGTTGGAATAGTTGTTATGGTGTTATCCCAGTTACGTACCTTTACAGTGTTTAAACCCAAATCAATTACTTCGCCATCGGCGCCGTAGTTTTCTACTTGAATCCAATCACCATAGGTTACTAAACGGTTTGCTGCTATTTGAATACTGGCTACAAAGCCTAAAATAGTGTCTTTAAATACTAATAACGTAACGGCAGCAATAGCACCAAAGCCAGAGAGAATATAAGTAGGTGACTTCTCAAGAAAAATGCTCACAATTAAAATTGCACACACAATAAAGGTTATTAGCTTAACAACCTGAATTAAGCCTTGAATGGGTACTTCGCGGGCAAACTCTAACTGGTTATAAATAGTACCCGCAATGCTCACAATACTACTAAAAATGAACCCTGCATAAATAATGAGTAAAGCTTGTCCTATCGTTTTTAGTATTTCTGCTGCTATTTCGTTAACTGGGTATACACTATCAAATGTAGCTAAAAACAATACGCAGCAAAGCATTCCTGCAATACGTTTATTTAGCTTATTAAGCATAGGCGAAAGCGCACCAATTCGCTCAGGGGAAAGCCTCGTCACTATTTTTTGAATGCCAGGTAACATTAACCTACGAGTAAATAAGTAAACAATTAATAAAGAAAAGATCCCTATCGAGACTGCGGTGATTGAGCTAAGAAAATCCGCGTCGGGTACTTTTTCAAACCAAGGAGCAATTAATTCCTGTAGGTGGGTGTTGGTCATAGTGTTTCAATTTCCTTACTGATTTGTGGTTCAGGTAAATCTTGTTGAGCATAAATGTCGGCAAGCTGCTGATCTTTAGCAACCCATAGCTCATTCACATAATGTTGAAAATTAACTTTAAATACGTCATCGCTTTGATAGCTGCCCTGCATACTTTCATTAATGGGCGTTACGTTTATTGAAACATAAATAGAATCTAGCTCACCTTTTAACAAGTTACGACAAACATGATCTGTTTTACCGCTATACACTAAACTTGTATTAAGCATGGCATCAAATTGATCGGCTAATACTTCAAGCGCAAAAGCAATGCCGCCAGCTTTAGGCTTTAATAAATACTTAAAAGGACTTTGTTGCAGTTTATGTTTGGCTAGCGTATAGCGTGTACCTTCAACAAAATTAATGATGGTAGTAGGATGATGACGAAAATTACGACAGCTACGCTTGGTGCGCTCTACATCTAATCCTTTCAACTTTGGGTTTTTAGCTAGTTGCGCTTTGCTTACCCGTTTCATAAACGGCATACCCATAGCCCACGCACCAGTCCCAATAAAAGGCATGTATTTTAACCCGTCTTTTAAAAAGAACTTAGGGGCAGGCAATGCATGTAATGAGCTAAGTACGGTTATATCTAACCAACTCGCGTGGTTACAAATAAGTAAATACCAACTTTTTGAGTTTAAGTCGCCACTTATATCAACCACAATATTAGGGCAACCTAACCAAAGCCCTAAACGGTTGCCGTTACACCAACCTCGGTAAGCGCTGTGTAATATAGAGTTAACCACAGGCAAAGGCAGTAATAACTTAATAAGGCCCAGTACAAATACTAGCGAGCCAAAAAGTATCATGTTAGAAAACAATACGCAGCCTACAATTAAGCCGTTAAGCCAATTGGGTAACCACTTTTTTAGCATAACTGTAAGCTCATATTTTTACCTTTTACTTATGGTTTTTTCGAGCGATTGCAGTGTTTGCTCTTTGTTTTCCCATAAGCGGTTTAACTCGCTTTGAAAGCGAACTCTAAATTCAGAATCACCTGTGTAGTCACCAATAAGTTCTTCGCTTACCGGCCTTACTTCCACGTGTACGTTGATATTTTTTACCTTACCACCAGCAAAATCCATAAAAGTAGGAATGCCATCAGGGTAGTGAATTGTTACGTTAACCACTTTAGTAATTTGCTCGCCCATTGCTTGCATTACAAAAGCAATACCACCCGCTTTTGGTTTTAATAAATGTGGGAACGGGCTATTTTGACGTTCATGCTTTTGCGTAGTAAAACGAGTGCCTTCTACAAAGTTAACTACGGTTACTGGCATTTCTTTAAATTTTTCACACGCTTTACGCGTGGTTTCTAAATCTTTGCCACGCAACTTTGGATTCTTTTTTAATTGGCTTTTGCTCGTGCGAGTCATAAACGGAAAATCAAGCGCCCACCAACACAAACCTAAAATAGGCACGTAAATAAGCTCTTTTTTCAAAAAGAAGTTTAAAAATGGAATTTTTCGATTAAACACACGTTGTAATACTAAAATATCGACCCAGCTTTGGTGATTCGCTATTACTAGGTACCAATCCTTTAGTTTAAGGTCTTCAAGGCCAGTTACATTAAGTTTAGTTGGCGTAAATAACTTTTGATTTAAGCTATTAAAGGTAACCCAAATAGTTGCAAATTGCTTAGCTGCCCAGCTCATAAGCTTTTGTAAAGGCTTAATAGGGATAAGCTTTATAAGCCCACAAACAAAAATAGGCACAAACCAAAAAAGTGTGTTTATTGTGTAAAAAATAATACTAAATACACTGCGAATAACTGACATTACTTCCATTCCTTTAAACATTGCGCAGCCACTAATACTGCGCTTTCAGTTGCTTACAAATTAATCTTCAAAATAGGTATAGCCTTCAAGGCCTGCATTAAGCTCAGCTAAATAACCTTCTTTACACTGCGTCGATACATCAAGTTTATTAACTTGGTACGCAAAGTTGTCAGCTAAAATGGCGCTATCATAGTCAACAAACTTTAATACATCCTTAACGCTATCACCTTTTATGGCATTGGTTAACACATAACCTTCATCGTTAAGCTCTACGTGCACCGAATCAGTGTCACCAAATAGGTTATGTAAGTCACCTAAAATTTCTTGATACGCACCTACCATAAACATAGCAATGTGGTATTGCTCGCCATGCTTATATTCTGGTATTGGTAGGCTGGTTTCGATACCTGCGCCTTCAACGTACTCACGAATTTGCCCGTCAGAGTCACAGGTAATATCTTGAATAATCGCGCGCTGAGTCAATGGTTGAGTTAAGTTTTCGATTGGCATCACCGGAAACAACTGCTGAATACCCCATACATCAGGCAATGACTGAAATAATGAAAAGTTAACGAACAGTTTATCTGCAAGTTTTTCGTTTAAATCGTCCAGTACTTCACGGTGCGCGCGCGCGTTATTACTAAGTGATGCCCGCACACGATGTAAAATAGTAAAGTAAAGCTGCTCTATTTTCGCCCACTCTAGCATGCTTACTAAGCCATGCACGTACTGATCGTGCGCTTCGCTAAATAAGTGCATAGCATCGTGATAAATCTCAAGCGCCATACGCGGGTTCAAACGCTGTAAACACTGCCACATTTCATCAAGTACTAATGCGCTATTTTCAAGTGGTGGCTCTGGATTTAGATGATTAGGCGCTTTTTCTACGTCAATTACATCAGTAATTAATACCGCATGGTGAGCCGTTAAAGCACGCCCCGATTCGGTGATAATAGCCGGATGCGTAAGATTATGCTGGTCACACACTTCTGCAAATGCATTCACTACGTTACGCGCGTACTCTTCTACGGTGTAATTCATTGAACACGCACTACGTGAGCCAGAGCCCTCGTAATCAACGCCTAAGCCGCCGCCCACATCAACGGTATTTAACGGTACGTTTAATTGTGTAAGCTCAGCAAAGTGGCGTGCACATTCACGTAAAGCACGGTGAATATCGCGAATGTTGGCAATTTGAGAACCTATATGAAAATGCACCATTTGCATTAGGTGCAATTTATTATGCTTTTTAAGCACTTCAACTGCGCTTAGTACTTGACCCGCAGTTAAACCAAACTTGCCTTTTTCGCCGCCCGTATTTTGCCACTTGCCTTTGCCTACTGAGTTTAGGCGAATGCGAATACCAATAGCCGGTTCAATGCCTAGGTTGTCTATTTCTTCAAGTAGTGTGGTCAGTTCTGAAAGCTTTTCTACCACAATTTTTACGCTGTGGCCCATTGCTTGACCAATACACGCTAAGCGTAAAAACTCACTGTCTTTATAGCCGTTACATACAATAGTGATTGGCTCTTTTGCCACGCCCAAAATAGCCATAAGTTCTGGCTTTGAGCCTGCTTCTAAGCCAACAAGCCCGCTTGGATGCGCTAATAATTTACTTACTACAGAGCGCTGTTGATTTACTTTAATTGGATAAACACAGGTGTATTTGCCATTATATTCACGATTTGCTCGCGCTTGCGTAAACGCGTTAGTAAGTGTGTCTACACGATTTTTTAAAATATCAGTAAAGCGCACTAAAACCGGCAACGTTAAACCTTGTTGCTTAAACTGCTCAGTTAATTGCGTTAAAGAAATGGCCGGTTTTGTTTGGTCGCCATCTGGGTAAGCCACCAGTTCGCCTTGTGCATTAATATCAAAATAACCATCACTCCAATGAGCAACGTTATAAGTGGCGCGTGCTGTTTCTAAACCCCAGGTCATGGCAACTCTTCTTTAGTCAATTAGGTATAAAGGCGCATTTTAATACGTCACTATCCACTAGGCTAACAAAAATTGAACTTTCACTCACTCCTAACTAACTTTATTCGTCAAATCAGTTAAAATGTCATTGAGCAAAACGCCAAGCACTGGCAGAATTGCCCCTTTTTCATACTCAACCTAAAAAGTGTAATAGTAACTATGGCAAATTTAGATCAAAGTAAGTGGTTTACTGAAATTAGCGACCGCGATGGCAGCGCATTTTCATTACGTATTAATAAAAAGTTAGATGAAAAACAGTCTCCTTTTCAAAAGGTAGAAATGTTTGAAACCACAGACTTTGGTAATTTAATGATCATCGACGGGTGTACTATGGTAACAACCCGCGAGAACTTCTTTTATCATGAGATGATCAGCCACCCTGCACTTTTAGCGCATCCAAACCCTAAAAACGTCGTTATTATTGGCGGCGGCGACTGCGGTACTTTACGCGAAGTATTAAAACACCCAGGCGTAGAAACTGTAACGCAAATAGATATAGACGAAGTAGTAACGCAAATGTCGTTAAAATACTTCCCAGAGCTTTGTGAATCTAATAACGACGCCCGTGCAACGGTTATGTTTGACGACGGTATTAAATACATGCGCGAAGCCGCTGGCGAATCTATCGACGTGGTTATTGTTGATGGCACCGATCCGGTAGGTCCGGGTGAAGGTTTATTTAATCATGCGTTTTACACAAGCTGTTTAGATGCACTGCGCCCAGGTGGTATTTTAGTGCAACAAAGTGAATCGCCACTTATGCACATGCCATTATTAGTTGAAATGCGCGAAGCAATGCTAAGCGTAGGCTTTAACGATTTACAAACATTACCATTCCCACAACCAATTTACCCAAGCGGTTTATGGTCAGTAACACTTGCACGTAAATCACAAGCATTTGACGGCTTTAGAGAAGATGGCGCGGCACAAATAGCCGAGCACAGTGAATACTACAATAGCGGTATTCATCATGGCGCACTCGCTACACCTAACTACATGAAACGCGCATTCGATAAAAAATAATACCAATCTGCTTATATATGGGGTCTATTTAACGTTAAGAAAATTACGCTAGAACTAGGCAAAAATTTTTGTATCTAGTTGTTCTAAATAAAAAATTTTTAACGACGTTATAGTGCAATTTAATTCGTTAAATTGATCAAAGATTTATGCAGGTTGGTATAATCTATACCAATTTTATTAAACTAAAAAGGGAGCTTTAAATGCTCCCTTTTTTATACTTTTAAAAACGCCATTGCGCATTTAGCATTATTTGCTGCTGCGAGATTCGTTCATTAAATCCAATTGGCTCTCTATTTTTAGCAGCACTTTTAAGTGCAGAACCTTCAACCCCTATTTGTAGTTTATTAGTGAGCTGGTAGCGCCATGTTGCTGTTAAGCCTTCCCCATTGCTTGCATTAGGGTCAAACGCGGTTGTGTCGTTGTCAGTAACTTTAAAATAATCATAACGTACTGAAACGCGATGTTTGCCTTCTTTATGGCTCAGCATTAAATAATGACTATAAAAAGCATTATCAATTAATGCGTTACTGCCCATTTCAGTTTTGCCATTGAGTGCCTGAGCAATAAAACGTGTCTTGCTGTTAAATTTATAAAGCCAAGCGGCGCTCGTAAATCGAGTATTCCAAGCATATTGCCCGGAACTATAATTAACAGTATTTGGATCACCATTATTATCATAATAGTAGATTCTAAATTGAGACTGCTTTAAGTAATCCCAATGTATACCAGCGTAATAACCAAAGCGCCCGTCTACTTCCTCAAACGGTAAAACCTGATTAGCTTGCCAGCGTAATTCGTATTCGTTTAATGCCGCTACAGGCGCAAATTGCACGCTTTCGTTAAACGTTGTTTGTCTATCGTGTAATGCAAAGCCACGCCATGCGAGTAAAGTACCTGCGGGGTCATTGCCTTTAAATGTCGCACCCACAAAGCTAAAGCTATGTCTGCTGTTAAAACGTTTTGCTGGGCGCTTAATAGTTACTTCAGCACCAACGGTACGCACTTCCTCACCTATCCAGCTATTGATAGCTGAATTTGTATAGTTATAAGGAGAAGTCCAGCCTATATCAGGGTTTTCAAGCGACATAAGCGGATAAAATCCCCCTACGCGCACGTGCCATTTATAGTTACTGTTAGATAGTGGCTGATACTTTACAAAAGCTTGCGTAAAACCAAGGCCAACGTCAGGATCTTGATTCGCATTTAACACGCCGTGAGTCGACCAGCTAGATGCTAAATCAACATTAAAATCTAAAATACCTTGCGATAGAATAAGCTCATCACTTTTAGTATCGTGCCGATATAGTCCGATACCGCCTTCTTGAAAACTAAGCGTATTATCACCCTGCACGGCTCTAATTTGTATTAAGCCTTTTACTTGTGCATACAACACATTACTAAAACATAAAGCACCGGCTACAAGTGCCAGTCTCATTAGCCTATTAATAATCATCAAATTCATCCGTAGCAAAATCAATTTGCTCCGCTATTTCCTGCTTTACTTTATAAATGATAGGGTTGGTAGCCACAGTAATAGTTTGAGATTCAATCTTACTAATATCGCTAAACCCAGAATGCCAAACACTTAACGTGTATTCGCCTGCATTGGCATTTAAATCTACATGTCCATTTTCATCAGTGATTGCAAAAATAGTACTATCTACCACCACTATATAACCTAACATCCAATCATGAATATTACAGCCAAGCTCAACAACACCCGTTTGTTCAAAAGTAATGGGCGCTTTTGGGTGCTCCTTATATAGCTTTAATTCAAATGTTTTAGCTTTAGAAAATGAATAAACATGATGCATGATTGAGTCCGCATTCGGAAACTCTACCTTTGCATTTTGTGGGACAACTAAAATACGCGGCTTAAATTCTCGATTTTGCTGGGTCATCGCATAAGGTGCTTCTGGAGGAATAACGCTAGAGGGGCCTCCTGCAGTTAACCATACAACAGCATTAGGTAATGGGTCATTATTAGCATTTTTAATTGTAATATTTGCTGCAAAAACTCCAGTACTAACACTTAGTAAAAATACACAAAGTAAGCTTTTTATCATTTTCTTGTCGCTATTATCAATTTGTTTACATTATAGACCGATTAAGCCAGCAAATTCTTTCTATTTTTTAAAACATTGAATACGTATGTAGGCAGTCGTATTAATCATCAACAGTCATTATCCTTAAATGTCACCACCGACTCATCTAAGGACACACCATGAGAATACCAGCACTTGTGCTTTTAGCCTTTGCTAGTAATAGCTACGGACAAACCGTAGAGCTAAAATCGCCAGACACACAAATAACAGTAAGCATTTCTGACGAAAACAACACGCCAAGCTACGCAATAAAATTTAAAAACAAAGCGGTTATAAACAAATCTTTACTGGGGTTTGAATTTAAAACACAAGCGGCCTTTAGCGACGGCTTTAAAATTAAAAGCATTGAACAACAAAGCGTTAACTCGCAGTGGCAACAACCCTGGGGCGAGCGCCAAAATGTTGTTGACGAATATAACGAAGTAGCCGTTACTTTTACAAAAAATGAGACAAATAAAGGCACCTACACTATTCGATTTAAAGCATTTGATAGTGGCGTAGGTTTTAGATACGAAGTACCACAACAAGTAGGCTTCGAACATACAGAAATAACCAAAGAGTTAACTGAATTTGCAATAAACAATAGCCATGATGCAACAGCATGGTGGATACCTGCTCGTGGCTGGAACCGCTACGAATATGTTTACAACACCACCCCACTTAACGAAGCTCCACTAGCCCACACACCATTTACGTTTAAAACAAGTGATGGTACTCATATTAGTATTCATGAAGCCGCACTTGTTGATTACGCAGGCATGGTACTTAATCAGCGTCGCTCTGGTACGTTTACTGCCGATTTAACGCCGTGGTCAGATGGTGTCGCCGTTAAAAAACAAGGTGCTTTTAAAACACCATGGCGCACCATTCAAATAGCCGACAGCGCTGTTGGCTTAGTTAACTCAGATATAATACTAAATCTAAACGAGCCTAATAAACTCGGTGACGTGTCGTGGGTTAAACCTGGTAAATACGTCGGTATTTGGTGGGGTATGCATATAAACACGCAAACTTGGGGTAGCGGTAAAGAACACGGCGCCACTACGCAAACCACAAAATACTATATGGATTTTGCAGCGCAGTATGGTTTTGATGGCGTACTCGTTGAAGGCTGGAATATTGGCTGGGATGGCGATTGGTATTTTAATGGCGATGTATTTAACTTTACCAAACCGTACGACGACTTTGATATAGCAGCGCTTACTCAGTACGGCAAAGAAAAAGGCGTACAACTCATTGGCCACCATGAAACATCAGGCAATGTAAGCAACTACCGTGACCAAATGGAAGATGCTTTTGCCCTTTACGAAAAATCAAACGTAAGCCAAGTAAAAACAGGTTATGTAGCCGATGGCGGAAATATAAAACGTATAGACAAAAACGGTATTGCTCGCCACGAATGGCATGACGGCCAGTTTATGGTTAACGAATACCTTTATAACGTAAAACTTGCAGCTAAACATAAAATTAGCATTAACACTCACGAGCCAATTAAAGATACAGGCCTGCGCCGTACTTATCCAAACTGGATTGCGCGCGAAGGCGCACGCGGACAAGAATACAATGCATGGGGTTCGCCACCTAACCCACCAGAGCATGTACCAATGCTTGCTTTTACCCGCATGCTATCTGGGCCGATGGATTTTACGCCAGGTATTTTTGATATGAGCTTTAATGGTTTAGGAGGCGATACAAACCGCCCACAAACCACTCTCGCCAAACAACTCGCACTTTACGTTGTTTTGTATAGTCCAATTCAAATGGCTGCCGACTTACCTAAAAACTACTTAGCTAAGCCCGATGCGTTTCAATTCATTCAAGACGTACCAACAGATTGGCAGCAAAGCATTGCTCTTGATGGTGAAGTAGGCGACTTTATTGTATTCGCTCGTAAAGAGCGTAAAAGCACTAAATACTCAGGAAACGATTGGTACTTAGGTGCTGTTACTGACGAAAAAGCCCGAACTATTGAGGTAAAACTCGACTTTTTAGAGCAAGGCAAAAAGTTCGAAGCGCAAATTTATAAAGATGGTAAAAACGCAGAGTGGAAAAATAATCCGTACGATATAACTATCGAAAAACGTATTGTAACTACAGACGATAAACTAACGCTTGAGCTTGCCACCAGTGGCGGCACAGCTATTCGTTTTAAAGCACTTTAATATAATAAAACCCCTGCATTTACTATGCAGGGGTTAATACTTTTATTGGCAAATATACTTGTGCACTTAAACCGCCTTCTGGACGGTTTTCTAGTTTTACTTTACCGTCGTGCATATCAACAATGCGTTTAATAATAGCAAGACCTAAACCACTGCCTTCACTGCCACGTGCAGCATCGCCTTGTTTAAAGGGCTCAAACACAGACTCTAATTCGTTTTCAGGAATGCCGGGGCCACTATCGTTTACAGCAATAACCACGTATTTTTTGTTTGAATTAAAGTAGCTAAGTACTTCAATATCGCCCTCAGAATAACGCAGTGCATTACCAATCATATTGGTAATTACACGCTTAATAGCCACAGAGCTTAACGGTATATTGCCTATATTAGGATTACTTTTAAAGGTAATAGTACGTTGATGTTGAAGCTCAGAATTGACAACCTCGGCAACTAAAGCATTTATATCTTCGCAACTTAGTTCTTCACGTTTATGGTGGCGTAAATACTCAATAAACTGATCAATAATCCCGTTCATGTCTTCTATATCGTAAATTATACCTTCACGAAGATAATCATCTTCATCAACCATCATTTCGGTAGCTAAACGAATACGCGTAAGCGGCGTACGTAAATCATGAGATACACCGGCCATTAGTAAACGGCGGTCGTTTTCGAGTGCGGCAATTCCGCGCGACATTTGGTTAAACGCACGCGTTACTTCTATTACCTCTGTTGAGCCTTGTTCTTCTAACTTAGTAGAAAAATCGCCTTTACCCACTTTCACAGCAGCTTGTTGCAGTGCTTTTAATGGCCTATTGAGGTGCCTTGCAAACAACCACCCACCCAGCACACTTAAAAAACCAATACTTGATAAGTAAAACGTTAAAAACTCTAAGTTATTCTCTTTAAAGCCTTTAAGCGGTACCTTTACCCAATAACCTGGTGCTTGCGGTGCTTCAACCCAATAAATCAACGGATCAGTTTGGCTAATACGTACACGAGAGTAACCACCAAGTTGCTCAGTCATACTACGCGATAGCATAGAATACTCGCGGCTTTGCCCAAGCCCTTGGCGCATTGCTTCTCGCTGAGTCATCACTTCAATGCCAGTGATTTCAAAAAACTTTGCAGATACTTCGTCGTTTATTTCAACGCCATCTTCCCAGTCAATAAATACCGTTTTAATTTGCTTAGCAAGCATCAAGTTAACTTGCTCAATGGTTGGTTTTACAACATAAAAACTAACCGTAACATAAGACACTATTTGATTTATGAGTAGCAGAGCCGCCACTAAAAAAACAGTTTGTCCAAAAGCACTGCGCGGAAACATGCCCATAAATATTACTTTTCACCGTCGGGAACAAACACATACCCCAAACCCCAAACGGTTTGAATATAACGTGGATTAGCAGCATCTACTTCAATCATGCGTCGAAGTCGCGACACTTGCACATCAATACTTCGCTCAAGCGCACTGTAATCACGCCCACGCGCTAAGTTCATTAGCTTATCGCGGCTAAGTGGCTCACGCGGATGCGAAACAAGCGCTTTAAGCACTGCAAACTCACCACTGGTAAGCGATATTGTTTTATCCCCTTCACTCATTTCGCGCGTTGCCAAATTAAGCGTAAATTTACCAAAAGCGATTAAGTTTTCTTCAGCAGCAGGTGCGCCTGGCACTTCTTTTGCGCGGCGACGTAAAATTGCTTTTATGCGAGCAAGTAGCTCACGTGGATTAAATGGTTTTGGAATGTAATCGTCAGCGCCAAGTTCAAGGCCAATAATGCGGTCTACTTCGTCGCCCTTTGCAGTAAGCATAACAATAGGAATTTCATTTTCTTTTTGGCGTAGACGGCGGCAAATCGATAAGCCATCCTCGCCCGGGAGCATTAAATCGAGAACCATTAAGTGAAAGTTTTCTCGCTCTAGGAGTCTATCCATTTGCTCCGAGTTTCCTGCGGTTCTAACAATAAAGCCTTGCTCTACTAAGTAACGTTCAAGCAAACTGCGTAAGCGCATATCGTCATCAACAACTAATACTTTTGTGGTTTCGTGTCCCATGATCTCTTTCTTATTTTTATATCCAATTACTAGTTAATATAAATGAAAAACTTAATAATCAAAAACTAATTACTTGCTTAGATTGTTACTGAACATTTCAAAGCTTACTTACTCGTACTTTATTATATTTTACGCTCGACAAGTTTTGACAAATTTAATAACGTGCACACCATTAGAGCTAATAAAGAATTCACCATGAAAACAAATTTAGTTACCCGCGAAGGTTACTTACAATTACAACAAGAACACGACCAACTATGGAACGTTAAACGCCCAGAAGTAACAAAAATAGTAAGCTGGGCAGCCAGCCTCGGAGATCGCTCTGAGAACGCAGACACGCAATTAGAACCATTACAAACATACTAAATACTATAAGAGCTAAGCTTTTAAAGCTTCAAAAACTAGTATGCGTACTATTTTTCATACTATTCAAAACTATAACTTTTCAAACTAGCCGAGATTAAATAGTAAAAAATTGAGCGTAATTTTTTCTTCTTAAGACGCACAGCTAGCATCACTTAAATTGCATTAGGGTAGAAACCTCCACTGTTATTTTTAGTTACTTATATATGATTGTTACTCGTGTAAAAATCCTGTTGATAACTCTCAGGATATAGAATGCGCGGCATGTAATTGGATTGTCTGTAGTTATTGTGGGGCGTGTGGGTGTGGGTATACTGGTTATAAGCACGCCTAGCAGTAAGAAGAGCAAAAGTAATTTTTGCTCTTCTTACCTTTTTTTAAATTAATAATTATATCAGCCTCTTAAGAGTATAGTCGCTCACTTACCCCTCAGAGGCATCAAGTAAGCTTTTTCAATTGCTTACTGATAGCTATAGATAATTTAACTACCTTGCATACAAATACTTCTGAAAACCTATAAATGTGTCGCGTATCGCGGCTGGTGAGCCAAATTCAATGGCGGCGTCGTTAATGGTGTTGTATTTAAGCTCTACTAAGCTGCGCATTTTTTTTGGTGCCAGTTCTTGAACGCCGTCTTCAATGTATTTACTTAATATAAAGTTGATAAACTCTTGTTGTTTATAATCGCTAAACGCTGAGTTTATTTTAGGTTTAGCTTGTTGAGCTCGCTCGGTGCGTGTTTGCGCTTCTGCGGCATAGGCTACGTACGATAAAACATCGTATACATCGCTGTCTTGAGCATCAATTACTGCCTTCATGCTATCGAGTTTTTCGCTATCGTAACCCGCTTCGGTTAAATCTTCTAATAGCTTTTCGCGAGTGGTTGGGTCGCTCCAGATTTCTCGTAGTTGGTCTTCGTTTTCAAAAAAGCGCGGTAGGTCATCGAACATACGTTCAACAAACTCTTTAGCTGTAATGGGCTTGCCTTCAGCACTCCAGTACATTGCTGAGGATATATGCTTTATTTGTCGTGTACGGCCGTCTGAGAGCTTTATTTCGAGCTTTTCGCATACACATGGTCTTTCGCCACATTTTTCACAGCCTTCAGGCTCTGGCTTTTCACAAACACATGGTTTTTGTTCACACACTTTACACGGTTTCTTTTCACCGGCACCATCGCCGCCAGTGTCTTCACATTGGCACGGGGTTGTGCCGCACTCTGGGCATACTTCGCTGGGTATTGGTTCACCATCCCAAGCAGGATCAGCAAAGTTATGGTGCGCTTTTACAAAGTCGTAAATGGTAAAATAGTCTTTGCCATCGTAAGTGCGGGTGCCTCGGCCTATGATCTGCTTAAACTCAATCATATTATTACAAGGACGCATGAGCACAATGTTACGGACGTTACGCGCATCTACGCCTGTAGAAAGCTTGCGTGATGTGGTTAAAATTGTTGGAATGGTTTTTTCGTTATCACAAAAGGTTTTTAAATCGTTTTCACCCGCTACACCATCGTTAGCGGTAACACGAACACAATAGTTAGTGTTGGTGGTCCAGCCTTTTTTTACTGCGTACTGATTAATAAAATCGCGCACCATACCGGCATGAACTTGTGTTGCACAAAACACGATGGTTTTTTCATTGGGTTTAAAGCGATCCATCCAGTAATGAACGCGGCGTTCTTCACGTTGTGGAATGGTGATAATACGGTTGAAATCGCCTTCTTTATAAAGCTTGCCGGGTTCTGGGTCGCCTTTTACAACAACGCCATCACCTTCTGTATAAATATACTCATCCATCGTGCCAACAATCGGTAACACTTTAAATGGCGTTAAAAAGCCATCGTTAATGCCTTCTTTTAGAGTATAGCTGTAAACAGGCTCGCCAAAGTAACCATAGGTGTCGACATTATCGGTGCGTTTGGGTGTTGCGGTTAAACCCAGTTGTACAGCAGGGGCAAAGTAATTAAGAATATCACGCCAAGCACTTTCATCATTTGCGCCACCACGGTGACACTCATCAATAATAATTAAATCAAAAAAATCAGTCGGATATTGCTCGTAATACGGGTTTTCTGCCTTTTTAATTGGCGCATTTTCATCATCTTCTGTTGTGGCTTCTTTTAATTCGGTTTTAGGACCACACATAAGCGCATGAAAAATAGTAAAAAATACGCTAGCATTTTTAGGAACGCCACCTCGTTTACGAATATCGTCAGGGGTGATACGTACAATGGCGTCTTCACCAAATGAGCCAAAATCGTTAAACGCTTGGTTGGCTAAAATATTACGATCGGCCAAAAACAAAATACGTGGGCGCTTTTTAGCAAGGTTTATATCTTTCTGCGCGGTTAAACTCCAACGGGTTTGAAACAACTTCCATGCGGTTTGAAAGCCAATACACGTTTTACCTGTACCGGTAGCCAATGTAAGCAGTATGCGATTTTTACCTTGGGCAATGGCTTCAAGCGCATTGTGAATGGCGTTTTCTTGATAATAACGGGGTGCCCAATCGCCTTTGGCTTCAAAGGGAATGCTGGAAAACGCATCACGCCAAGCGGTAGTGAAAGCGGCTTCAGGGGTATCACCTTTTTGCTCAAAAGTTAAATCCCAAAGCGCTTGCGGTGATAAGTATTCATCTACCAGCGTCTCAACACCGGTGAGCATATCAATTTGGTAAATATCATGGCCGTTGGTGGCATACGCAATCCGGCATTGCAGGCGTTGTGCGTAGTCTTTGGCTTGGCGCACACCTTCGCTATAAGTCAGGCTTTCTTTTTTGGCTTCTGCAGCGGCAAGCTTGCGGCCTTTGTATACCAGCACATAATCGCAAGGCACTTTATTAGCGCGTTTACCGCCGGCCATAATTTGGCCAGGGCAAATAAGCTCCCGGCGAATAAAGCTGTTATCAACTTCACCCCAACCCGCAGCAACTAACTTAGGATCAATTAAATCCGCTCTGGTGTCGGCTTCGTTACGCGTCCTTGCTTGTGACATTAGGCCACCGCTCCTTCTTTTTCTTTGGTCAACTCGCCGGAAAAGGCTTTTTGTAAGATGGATTTTTTGAGTTCGTCTATCGAGTTCAATTTATTATGATATACATGTTCCAAGCTTATTACGTGATTAAATAACTCATCAAAATTGCGCACAAACTTCTCGGTTAATTCAACCGGTGGAATCGGCAAGGCTAATTGCTTTAGAGACTTCCCTGTAAAATGTTGGATACCAGCCCCAGTAAAACTGTTTTTTAGAGTGCCATTACAATCGCTCAGATATAAATAGTATAAAACCCAGCGATTATAGAGTGGATTATGACAACGTATTCTATGCAAGGCTTTTTGGAAAAAGATATCTTCATCTTGCTCCCAAATAGCTCCACGCCCTGGATAACCACCCTCACAAATTACCAAGTCTCCTTTTTTAATAGCATATCTTTCATACTCACTATCCTCAAAACGCATTTCAAGAAGATCATCTGTATTTATATTAAACCACTGAACATTTTGATTTCTTAAATATGGCTTTGGATTGCCTTTATTTTTCTTTTTATCAAGCATTTTTCCCAAACATGTTTCAGCGATTTCAGCAATCTTCTTAACTCCCCAATCATCACCATGCTGGCTAAATACTTGCTGCAAGTAGCTTTCAAACAGCTCGCGAGCGTTTTTGAGGTTTTGCTCGGTCTTGGCGCGGGCTTGCTCTATATCGGCGAAGGCTTGGTCGAGAATGGCGACGATGCGTTTTTGTTCGGGGATAGGTGGAACGCTAACTTCAAAGGGCGATATATCCGCTTTACTAAATCCAGCTTGAGCGGATCGTTCTGCAACCGACATTAGTCGTTTTTGAAAACTTTCTGAGTGAAGATATAAATATAAAAAGTCTTTATCGATTATATCTGTATTTGGAATTGTTTTAATCAGAGCCACATTATATGCGCCTGATTTACCTCGATGAACTTGACCAACAGATGCACCATATCGCGCTAGCATTACATCATCATTTTTACATATACGGTTTTTCTTAGCCTCTGGTATATAAATAGCCTTATCATCGCTTTTAAAATCTCGTATTTGGAGAAGCCTAATATATCCATCTTTTTCTTCTTGAATAAATACAGACTTTGGAGGCTGCGAACCTCCTTGAAAATCACAAATATCGCCTAGTTTATAAGTTAGCCACCCCATCACAACAACTCCTGAATCTTACCCAGAATCGCTTCACTCTCTTTATCCAGCGCGATGATTTCTTCGATAATGGCTTGAGGTTCACGCAGTGGGGCTTCTTCCGCTTGATTCGGGTTTTTAACCGATAAGTCCCATGTTGCATCATCTAGTTCAGTCGTCGCCAATGACCAAGACTTAGCACTGTCCTCAAAGCCCTTTTGTAGTTCAATAAACTCTTTTAAGTCGTTATCGTTGAGAGGGTTGGTTTTACCCAAGCTGCGGCCAGGATCAAGCTGATAGAACCATGTTTTCTGTGTCGGTTCGCCTTTGGTGAAAAACAACACCACGGTTTTTACCCCAGCGCCTAAGAAGGTTTTTGCTGGGCAATCTAGCACGGTGTGTAAGTTGCAGTTTTCTAATAGCTCTTTGCGCAAGGCAATGGCGGCGTTATCGGTATTGGATAAGAAGGTGTTTTTAATCACAATAGCAGCACGGCCACCAGGCTTGAGCATTTTGATAAAGTGCTGCAAAAACAAGAAGGCCGTTTCACCGGTTTTAATCGGGAAGTTTTGCTGAACTTCTTTACGCTCTTTGCCGCCAAACGGCGGGTTAGCTAATACAATATCGTGCTGGTTGCTTGGGGTAATGTCTTGTAGGTTTTCGCCTAATGTATTGGTGTGGATCACGTTAGGGGCTTCGATGCCATGCAAGATCATGTTCATAATGGCGATAACGTAGGCTAAAGACTTTTTCTCTTTGGCGTAGAAGGTGTTTTCTTGCAGGATTTTTAAGTCGCTGGTTGATAGCTGCTTACGGCTTNCCTGCCGACCCTGCGGCACCGTCGTATATGGTTTCGCCTATTTGTGGCTGTAATACGTCGATCATCGCGCGAATTAATGGGCGAGGGGTGTAGTATTCGCCCCCGTTACGGCCAGCGTTGCCCATGTTTTTAATTTTTACTTCGTACAGGTGTGAAAGCTCGTGCTTTTCTTCTTGTGAGCGAAAACGCAGCTCATCCACTTTCTCTAGGGCGTCACGCAGTGAATAACCACTTTGAATTTTGTTTTTGATCTCGCTAAAGATCTCACCGATTTTATATTCAATGGTATCTGGTCGCTCGGCGCGTTGCTTAAAGCCTTTAAGGTAGGGAAATAACTCACCGTCAACAAAGTCCATTAAATCATCGCCCGTTAAGGCGTTATCGTGATCAAACTCACCAGCAGCCGTTTTAGGCGCAGCCCAAGAACTCCAGCGGTATTTCTCATCGATAATGTATTGGTAGTCTTCTGCCATCAATTCGGCTTCTTGAGACTTGGTGAATTCTAGGTCATCAAGGTATTTAAGGAACAGCATCCACGATGATTGCTCGGTGTAATCTAGCTCACTAGAGCAACCGGCATCTTTGTGAAAAATGTCGTCAATGTTTTTAAAAGTTTGTTCGAACATGTAAATTAAGTCCTTGTTAGCCAGTGAGCTTGAGGTGATTTTTACTAAAAGCAACTCACTCGCTTATTTATATTCCTGAGGTAATAGTGATTAATATACCCTAATTAATTAAAAACTTAATAATATATTAGTACCAAGTAGTTTTGGTTAGTCTAGGTCAATTTTATACTTTTGCCTTGCCGGTAGTATCTCTTCAAACTCGCAATTTAATGCGTTTACTAATTTATATAAGGTTTCGAGCTTAATATTAACATTACCTCTTTCCATTTTTCCGTAATTACCGCGCTCTATACCGACATAGGCGGCAAACCCTTCTTGCGAATAGCCTGCTTCTTTGCGTTTTTCTCGTAGCTTTTCACCAAAATGTTTAACTAAATCACTCACCTGATTTTCCTCAAGGCAAAATGATTAGATTTTCATGTTGAGGGCTTAACTACCACGCCCTATAATACCCATTATTATAAGAAGTTTATTAGGATTTACTTTGAAATTTGACCCTCTCGTAGCTCAAATTATTGTTGCACCAAATTTTGATAACTTTACAACAAGCGATGTACGCTCGGCGTACTTAGCATTAAAAAGTGATTCTTCTTTAGTACCTACAGCAGTTAGGCGAAGTATATATGCCGAATTGGTCAAGCTTGTTAAAAAAGGCTGGCTGAAAAAGGTGGTATCAAATAAAAAAGGATTTACGCGATTCAATAAAACTGAGAGCTTTAACGTTGAGACAATTACTCACTTAGCTAGTGCCATACCTATTGCAACTACAGAGAAGGCGGATGATAAATACGCGCTGTTACTTAGTAAGTTAAATCATTACAAAGCCGAGCTATTATTGAATATGGGTGAATCTGAGGCATATAAAGAGCTTTATTTGGAGTCACCCGAATTAGTAGATGAACTTCAGCCACAATATAACAAAGCCAGAGACAACAACACCAGAATACTTGGCAAAATTAGAGCAATTGAAGGCTTACTGAAGCAAAACGAAGCATTAGAGAAAATATGAAACTAAGACTATGGCAAGACGAGTGTATTAATTTAGCGTTTAAACAATACCAGACCGGCAATAGCCACTTTTTAGCCTTGGCAACTCCTGGGGCGGGTAAAACCTTGATGGCCTCAGAATTAGCCGATCAATTATTAAAAAATAATATGGTCGATGTGATTATTTGTTTTTCACCGTCGTCTATTGTTTCTCAAGACTTTAAGGAAAGCTTACAGCTAAAAACGAATGAACGATTTGATGGGCTTATTGGCGCTAAAGGTAGAGCTTTAACCTATCAAAGCTTGCAGTATTTAGATGTGAACTTTTGGCGGCTATTTGAACGATATCGTGTTTTTGTAATATTTGACGAAATTCATCATTGTGCTGGCTCTAATATTGCCAATGCAAATGCATGGGGTGAGCAGATAATACTTAACATTCAAAATAAAGCACAGTATACATTAGCCTTAACAGGCACCCCTTGGCGTTCTGACGCTGCTCCTATTGTTCTTTCATCGTATCAGCAACCTAACAATAAAATAGCGTGTGACTACGTTTACGGGCTTTCTGAGGCTATTGGAGATAATGTTTGTCGGGTTCCACAAATAGTAGCTGTTGATAATAGCCGCATTACAGTTGTAGATGACGCTGAAACCAAAACATTTAACTGCTTTAAAGCGTTATTAAACGACTCTGGCGTTTCTTATCAAGAAGTTATTGAAAATGAAGCCGTAATAAAATACATGATTTCTTCAGCTCAAAAAAAGCTGACTTCTATAAGATTGAAAAACCTCGATGCAGCGGGGTTGATTGTTGCATCTTCTGTTGAGCATGCCCATCAAATCTCTATGTTAATGCGAACTCACTTTGACGAGGATAGCACTGTTGTAACCTACCGAGAAAATGAACCTACAAGTATTATTCAGCAGTTTAGGTATGCACAAACTAAGTGGATTATTTCTGTTGGTATGATTAGCGAAGGTACAAACATCCCTCGTTTGCAGGTTTGCTGCCACCTTACAAACATAAAAACAGAAATGCATTTTAGGCAAATATTGGGCCGTATTCTGAGGGTAACAAACTCTAAAAACCAAGAAGCTATTATGTACATGCCCGCCGAAACTAAGCTTTTAGAGTATGCGTATAGAGTTAAACAAGATGTTCCATTTGAAGCTGATGTAGTTAAATTTGAAAAGATTGAAACTCCTGCTGGAGAAAACACCGCAGATACAGACTCAAGCGATATTACTTTTAATAAACAAAGTAAAAAACCTTCCAAAGCTCAGTTTGATTTTGATAACTTTGCTGACTTTTTTGATCAGCCAGTTATGAGCAATAGGCCTGAAGCGACAGAGGAGCATTTTTTAACCGGTGCTTATGAACGAATAATTAATATATCAGGCCGCTTTCAGCAAGAGGCTATTGCTTTAGGGTTAAGTGAATTGCGGTAAATACGCTAGAATTTACCTCAAGTAGATCTCTACAGACAACATCGATTTCAGTTACACGAGGAAATATAACTAAATTTAAGGTGTTGCTATGTATAGCTTCTCTGAAATTCATAAAAAAATAGACTTTATAGAGATTTTAACCAATAGAAAGATCAGTGAAAAATCAAGTTACCTAGAGCAAATTAACTTTATACATCAAAGTGTAAATATAAAAAATGCTGAGCGTTTAAGGATAGAGTTAGGTTGGGGTATACGAGCATTTTCTTCAGCTATTAGAACCAGCAATAGCTCATATGTACGCTATAAAAAAGAATTAAAGCCTTTAAATACCACTTTAAGTGAAAATGCATTTGAACTTGCAAAAGCCTGGAGCCTGTAACGGATTCTGTGTAACTGCCCGTTTTTACATTTTAAATATGCTTGCTGAGTCGTTCCTCAAATTCGACTCTAAAAAACCTTTAACATTTATAGGCATTATAGCTGGCCGTGAATTAATTAAAAATACTGTAAACAGACTCAAGTATGGCTATAACGCCTAAAAATAAAGTGCCTTAGGGCGTAAGCTGGTTGCAATATCTGAAGCCAAGATCTGTACCTTTGGTTAATTTACCAAGAGATTATCACTTTAGAGATTAATAAGTTGATTTGAGGTTATTAATGGCTCAATTTTCTCTGATAGTCGCATTTGTGCCATGAGCAGTCATTCATGATCAACTCGTTTCTGCCCCTTTATGAGTTAACGCAAATACCCTATAGGTCGGCTTTGAGCGATAAGCGGTCGGTCGGGTAAACTCGTTTTTGGACAAAAACGAGTTAGAGCCGGAGGGCGGATCTGTAAAATGTATAGTGATAACAACATCCTGCTAAGCCGCAGAAACGGAGTTGATTGTTTGATAGCTACCAGTACAATTAAGTATTTAGGAGCCTCATCACATAATTGCATTCCCCAGCCTTTATTTCTATGTAGGGCTAAATAAACTAATCAGTGTTTAAGGCTAAAGAGAATGTGATTTTTCTGTCACTAACTTCTGCACTTAATTGCGCATCAATTGCTTTACTAAGCGTTTTAGCGATTGATAACCCCAATCCAAAGTTATCATTCGATGTTCTTGAAGTGTCTTTTTGCCATAAAGGGTCAAATAATTGGTCTATATCATTATCACTCAAAGGTTCAATAAGGGAGTTAGTAACTGACAAAAATAAAAGTTTTTCTTTTGAAATCATTGTCGAAACTAAAATTTTTGAATTTAGTGGGCTGTATTGTTTAGCGTTGTTAACTAAATTGCTAATAATTGATTCGAGGGCAAACAAGTTGCTTATAATTGCTGGTGCATTCTCATTCAACTCCAAATTTACACGCGATAAATTAGTGTTTTCTAAGACTCTGGTAATGACTTGATTTAAATCACAAGCATCTTGTTTGATTAGCTTACCATTACTGTATTTATGTAATAGCAATAAGTTCGACACGATATTTTTAAGCCGTAAACTTATTTTCAACGCTTCAGGCTTAAAATCCTCATTGAGCTCAATCTCATTTGGAAACCTGATAGCAACTTCTGCCATATTTATAAGTTCGGCAATGGGCGTTTTTATTTCATGGGCAATATCGGATGTAAGTCGCTTTTCCCTTAGGTAAAGTTGTCTATTCTCTTTAATAAAAGCATTTAAGCTTTCAACAATAGGCAAGAGCTCTTTAACTGGATCTTGTATAAATATCTGTGAGCCTTCACTGGTAATACTTAACTGACTGATATCTTGGTTGAGTTTAATTAATGGCGCAAGTGATGTATCTATCGCCTTCCTGACAAATAATCGAATAAATACAATAACTGTAATTATGGTGACTATAAAAATAACGTCAATCAACCAAAGTACAAAATCAACTTCCTCAGAAGACGCTGCATAAGCTAAAGTCAGTGGCTCATCATTTGTTTTTTTATATGTGTCTACTGATATATTGTCTTTTTCTTGTGGTATAAAACGACTATAAAACACCCGACCATCTCGGCCATCAGATAATTGTATAGGGAGTATTTTTGACTCGCCAATTTCTAAGCTTTCATATGGTAGGTTTTTAACTTCAAATAAATCTAAACTTTTTGAGCGGGTAAAAACACTTTCTTTGCTCCATAATTGAAAGTACTCAGGCTCTATTTCCCCTTCGAACTCGGGCAAAAACTCACTAGAAAAGTGAAACGAAAAACCTTCATTAGTTTTATGTACTAAGGTCATTAACATACCTGCTTTGGATTGCAGGCTGCGATCAAACTCATTATCTATCCAACTATCAACAGCAATGTCGGTTGCCAACAAAATGCATAAAACAAAGCTAGTTATAGTTACCGAAAGTGTAACAACTAATCTACTGCGAATAGATTTCATTATTGTCCTTGTACAATATAACCAAAACCACGTTTGGTCTGAATTGGCAGCTCCCCTCCTGCAACTCTTACTTTTTTGCGAGCAGATGATAAATGGGCTTCAATCGAGTTCTTTGATATCAAATCATATTGCCCTGCAAGGTAGGTACTTAGCTTTTCTGCACTAAACACTTTATTTTGATTGCTAAATAAACATTCGACAATTTTGTACTCGTTGGGTGTTAAGTCGATAACATTGTCAGCAACTTTTAGCAGTTTTAACTGTAAATTCAGTGCTAAATTATCAATAGTTATGATATCACTCATCATCTTCAATCCTCCACGGCGCATTAAATTTAGCAGTCGAGCGTGGAGCTCATCAAATGAAAAGGGTTTAGTCAGATAATCATCCGCTCCTGTTAAAAGCCCTAAAACACGGTCTTCAGGTTCTTGCATAGCTGACAAAATTAAGACTTTAGAATCAAGCTGTTTGGTTCTTATGGTTTGCAATAAAGTAATACCATCGATACTCGGTAACATAATATCAAGTATTATAAGCTCATACTCACCTGTCATCGCCATACTCAGCCCTTGTGCACCATCACCGGTGTCATCAACCGCAAAGCCTAGATTTGCTAAGCCAATTCGTAAACTACGCCTTAGTGACGCTGAATCTTCAATTATTAATAACTTCATGTGTTACTCATTCACCTGAAATGCATCTTCATCATTAGGTTACGCCATATAGCTTAAGTTTTACTTAAGACTTGCTTAAGTTTCCATAGTTTAGCCAATATTAAGTTTAGACTCAGGATTTCTTAAGTTTCGGTTTTTAGTATTGCTGCAATTATTAAGATCGAGCACAACTATGACAGCAAATACTTCCGTTTTAAAACCCTTGTTGCGTTTTACTATTATATTGATATCAATCTTTATAACTTCCCGCATTGCTTTATTGTTTTGGCAACATTCAAGATTAAATGATGGTGATATTTGGCCGATCATATCAGGAGCAATCAGAATAGACTTAAGTAGCATTGGATACTTAGCAACTATTGGGGTTTTTATACTGATACTACATGTAGTTGCACGCCCTAAAACAGAGCTTTTCCAGCGTATTTTTACACTTTACGGTAGCTGCGTTGTAACTGTAGTTGTTATTGTTGAAGCATCAACACCTGCATTCATCAATCAATATGATGTAAGGCCTAACCGATTATATATTGAATACCTTGATTACCCACAAGAAGTCTTCTCAATGTTAGTGCATGGCCATCTTTTTGCAATGTTAAGTACATTGCTTTTGGCCTCGTTAACAAGCGTTTATAGCTATCGCCTTTTATGCAGAGCATTCACACAACCACCGTCACTGAAAAAAGCATCCAATTTACCCATTCTAATGGCTGCTTTAATAATCTGCTTATTTGCTGCTAGAGGTACATTAAATCACCGACCGCTTAACCCTGCATTAGTCTATTTTTCTCAAGATTCACTAGTAAACTCACTTGTTCTTAACTCCACTTACAGTGTTGCGTTTGCGCTGAAAAACATGGGTAACGAAAAAAGTGCCAGTAATTTGTATGGCACAATGCTTCGTCAACAAATTATAGATACGGTCAAAAAGGCTTCTTATCGAAAACAGTTTGTCGTTGGAAATATTCCAACCTTGGCGCACAACAAGCCTTTTGTGTCTGGTGTTAAAAAAAACTTAGTTATAATACTTGAGGAAAGTTTAGGTGCCCGATTTGTTGGAGAACTTGGTGGGTTAGATATTACGCCCGAACTTGATAAGCTATATCAACAAGGGTGGGGGTTTGACAACCTTTATGCTACGGGCACGCGCTCCGTAAGAGGTATTGAAGCAATTACTACAGGTTTTACACCATCACCATCTCGCTCAGTAGTTAAACTATCTAAATCGCAGCATAACTTTTTTTCACTAGCGGATGTATTCAGTCAAGAAGGTTACAAAACACAGTTTATCTACGGCGGTGAAAGCCATTTTGACAATATGAAAAGCTTTTTTCTAGGAAACGGGTTTAACGATATTGTTGACATCAACCATATTGATAATCCCCAATTTATCTCCTCTTGGGGGGTAAGTGATGAGGACTTATTCAATCAAGCAGATAAAGAACTGACTAAATTAAGTAATTCGACAGAGCCATTTTTTAGTCTTGTATTTACTTCTAGTAATCACGATCCGTTTGATATACCACAAGGCAAAGTATCGCTACCCAAAGGACATAACCCTGAAAACTATAAGCGTGATCTTGCAATTAAGTATGCCGATTACGCACTAGGTAAATTTATAAATAAAGCAAAAACACGGTCGTACTGGGAAAACACCGTATTTTTGGTTGTAGCAGACCATGATGTGCGTGTTTTTGGCTCTGAACCTGTCCCTTTGAAGTCTTTTCATATACCAGCTGTTATTTTAAACAGCGATATGAAAAGTAAACGCGATCCAAGACTCGTTAGTCAAATTGATCTACCTGTTACTTTGATGTCACTTTTAGGAATTGACCAAGCAACCCCTATGCTGGGCTTTGATCTGACTAAAAGTTATCCAGTTGAACGCGCAATGATGCAGTACTACGACAATTTTGCATACCTAGAAAATGATCGCGCTGTCATCCTAATGCCAAATCAACAAACCAGCTATTGGCGCTATAACAAACAAACCAAAATACAAGAAAAAAATGAACAGCTAAACGTTGATCAAACGTTGGCTGAAAAAGCACTAGCTCATGTGTTATTTAGCAACTTAGCTTACACCGAGCAGCTTTATCGTTTAGCTGATAAAAGTAGTGATAAGGAATAACTATGAAAATTGCTTTTAAAAGATTTTGTATTTCGTCTTGGCAAGTAAGTTACAGCCAATTTGTTTGCTTAGTTTCAATGTATATCGTTATCGCATTTAATGGCTTGTTTTTATACAATACTTTTATGGCTGCAACACAGTCAGGGCATATAAATTGGCTTTTTATCGCGTCGGTCCCTTTATTGCTTTTCTCATTGACTGTTTTAGTTTTAAGTTGGTTGTCCTTAATTACTTTTGTTAAAGCTATACTTCTATTTAGTGTTTTAGTTTGCTCATTGTTGTTTTATTCAACACTTAATTATGGCGTTATTTTTGACAAGAGCATGTTACAAAATATTGTTGAAACAAATTCAGGTGAAGCATTTTCATACTTGAACTTTCAGCTTGTGTTATTTATTTTTTTATTGGGGATTGTACCTACTTACTTATTTTCCAAGTTCACAATTATTGGGAGTTTTAGAGTTCGTTTAAAAAGTTTTACGAAGCTAAATCTATCAGCTTTGCTCTGTTGTGCCTTAATCGCTGTACCCTTTTATAAAGAGTACGCTTCTGTTGGCCGCAACAACCGACAGCTAACAAGTTATATCACCCCGTTTGCATTCTATACAGCAAGTTATAAATACCTGAGGGATAATTACTTTTATCCACCATTACCTTTCAAGGTACTCGATAACTTGCCCACTTTAAAAAATAAAACGAGCACCTCGCTAACTGTAATGGTTGTCGGGGAAACAGCTCGGGCGGCTAACTTTTCACTACAAGGCTATAGTAGAGCAACGAATACTTATACTCCCAAGTTAGGCGTAAAGTATTTTAGTGATGTTTCATCGTGTGGAACGGCAACGGCTATTTCAGTCCCCTGTATGTTTTCACGACTGAACCGCAAAGAATATGATTCTCGGCTTGCTAGTAGTCAAGAAAATGCTCTAGACATTATTCAGCGTAGTGGTGTTGAAGTAACATGGATTGATAATAACAGCAGCTGTAAAGGAGTGTGTGCTCGCATCAAATCAGACAACATTGAGCCGAATAAAGAACATCCGTTATGTGATGGTCATTACTGTTTTGATGAAATATTAGTTACGAAACTAGCAGACAAGATAGCGACTAGTAACGCTAAACATAAATTGGTTGTTCTACATATGATAGGTTCACATGGACCAACTTATTATCGTCGTTATCCTGAACACGAAAGTTTGTTTAAACCTGATTGCTCTCGAAGCGATATTCAGAACTGTAGTACAACTGAACTAACAAACACATATGATAATACTATCGCATACACAGATAAGGTGTTAAGCCAGTTGATAAAAGTATTACAAGCAAGTAACGAAACAAAGAAGTCACTCCTATATGTGTCAGATCACGGTGAGTCACTTGGTGAGAAAGGTTTATACCTTCACGGGTTTCCATATGCATTAGCACCAAGCGAGCAAACCCATATTCCAATGATTTTTTGGAGTAATAAACTCGCTAACTCTAAATTTAATCATTGTATTGAGTTACAACGCTCAAAAGTATTTTCACACGACAATATTTTTGACACTTTACTTGGCTTAACTCAAGTAAGCAGCAGTCAATACCAACCTGAATACGATATTTTTAACGCCTGTAAGGCCCTAAGTCTATAAAGAGAGTTTCCAATGCAATTTGATAGTGCAAATAAGCCGTCAGGTATTAATCGAGTAGTTTTAGCTTTTAAAAATTCACAGCGTGCATTTAAATGGCTTGCTAAAAATGAAGCTGCTTTTAAACAAGAGCTTTTTTTACTCGCTTTATCGCTAATTATTATTTCGATTTGGCAGATAGGTATTTACGAAAAGGTCATGCTACTAATCTCTGTTTTATTTGTGATATTCGCAGAGGTTGTTAATACAGCAATAGAAGCAACAATAGACAGAGTTGGCTTAGAGATTCATCCATTGTCAGGTCTCGCTAAAGATTTAGGCTCCGCAGCAGTATTAATTGCGCTATTGATAAGTTCATTCGTCTGGATTTCTGTATTTATAAGCTATATTGGTTATTTTTAAAATTTATCCAATCTCAATGATCGCTTATCGCTCATTTGCGACCGTCGCCTAAACTCGTTTTGGGGCAGAAACGGGTTACGCTTGAATGTCCGCTTCACGCCCTGAGGCACTCAACAAGCTTTTTCTACCACTAAAAGAGGAGAACCTTTCTCTTTTAGTGCTTTTAAATATTTTGATTCATCATAAGCTTTTCCTGTTTTCCAGCACCTAAATAAGATCCTTACCCATTTATAGGCCAACGCTCTTACTGCCGATTGGTGTGAATTACCTTTCGCTTTTTGCTGTGCGTAATAAATGCCCGCCCAATAAGATTGCCCTACGCTTTTGGAAGCCCACTCTATAAAGCTCTGACGGACAAATTTAGAACATTGCCAGCGCCAATGTACCCAGCTTTTTTGACCACTACGCTCTGTAACTGGCGATAAGCCTGCATAGTTTTGTATTTCTTGTGCGCTACTAAAACGAGATTTATCTTCCCCTAAAGTAGCTAAAAGCCTAGGAGCAAGGCAAGGGCCTGTGCCGGGAAGTGAAGTAAATATTGAGGCGTCATCCATACTGGTAAAAATTGAGTTTATTTGTGAGTCATACTCTCGAATATTGTTAATTAATACCAACATCTGTTTAGCCAATGCGATGACAAACGTTTGATAAGGTATAATTAAAGATTCGTCGGGTAATCCCCCCATTTTTAATGGAGGCTGGCAGTAGAATTTCCGTTGTTTAATTTTTCCAGCTTTTGTATTGGTGTTATACCACCTAACCCCATGTTAGGGCGTTCATTATTATAAGTCCATAGCCAATCAGTCGCTATGTCTTGTAACTCACTAATATCACTATAAATATAATGACTCAGCCAGTCGTAACGAACCGTTCGGTTGAAGCGCTCTATATAGGCATTTTGCTGCGGGTTACCGGGTTGAATAAACCGTAATTCGATATCATTATTTAACGCCCATTGCGCTAGTTGCTTGCTAATATATTCAGGGCCATTATCACATCTGATAGCTTTGGGTTTACCACGCCACTCTATAATTTGATTTAACGAGCGGATCACACGTTCAGCAGGCAGTGATAAATCAGCGTCAATAGTCAGCCCTTCACGATTAAAGTCATCAATGACATTAAACAATCGACACGCTCTGCCATCCGCTAATTGGTCATGCATAAAATCCATTGACCAACATTCATTGATGGTTTCTGGTACTGCCAATGGCTCAGGCTTATCTCTATTTAAGCGTTTCCTTGGCTTGATCCGCAAATTTAACTCAAGATCACGGTAAATGCGGTAAACTTGCTTGTGATTCCACTTGTGCTTTTTTACATTACGCAAATATAAAAAACATAATCCAAAACCCCAGCTTCGCTTTGACTCAGTCAAATCGAGTAACAGCTCTGCTATTTTTAGATTTTCATTTCTTAATATCGGTGTATAGCGATAACACGTTTCACTTATCATAAAAGTACGGCAAGCTAAGGCAATACTCATTTTATTTGTGCTAACGACTTCATGTGCCAATACTTTACGCTCAGAAGCCGTTACCACTTTTTTGCCATAGCCTCTTGAATGACCTCAGATTTGAGCCGCTCTTCAGCATACATTTTCTTTAAACGGCGGTTTTCATCTTCAAGCTCTTTCATGCGCGTCATTAAAGACGCATCCTGTAGTGGTACAGTGATTTTGGCCACCCATTAAGAAAGAATTCTTTCAATGCAATCAGTGCTGATACTTCGGTTACAGAGTCATCTTCGATTCAAGTACAAGAGCAACATGATCAAGTTGCATCATTGAATTCTATTCTTGATTTTGAAGAAGCAGCTAAAAATGAGCAAACAACCAGTGAATATGAACGTTGTAGCCCTACAATTTACACTAGATACACTAGTCTTAAATTGGAGCAGACTCGAACTATTGCAAGCTTTACTTATGATGGTGGTAATTGCCGTAGATACGGTTTTGCAATTTTAAGAAACTATGACGGACATGATTTCAAAGTGACTTTGGTTGATAGCAATGGAGATAGAGTTGCTGGCGGATATAGCGTAGCAGTTTCCACTTCTATCTTTAATGCAGGCACTTATTATTGGGAAGTTGAAAATAAAACAACAACTGGATCTACTTATGGTGGAATTACTTATGAAGTAAGATCTGGTGGCTAGTTAAACTTTCTATTAACGACTCAGCCCTATGAGTCGTTAATAGAAAACAATCTAAAATAAAAGCTTAAGTTTTATAAAATTATGTCGATAAAAGAAAACGACATATGAAAAAGGATTTTTATGAAAATCAGCACCAATCTACTACCTACTCTATTTGAAAGTAAAATATCTATTTTTACAAACAGTGATGATGAAAAAATAAAAAGCTTTTCTACTAAAACAAGCGAAAGTGGCTTAAAAATTAATATAAACACAACTCACCTTGATCCTAAAGTTAAAGAAAAAAAAGACAATAATGCTTTTGATTCATCATTAATTGAGGGAAGTGCATATGAAAAAGTATTTAAAAAAGAAGAGCTCAACTTTTCTAATATGAGTATAAAAGAACTTCATAGTATTGTTAAAAATGTGAATGAAATGGAACGAGAATACACACAAAAATACGATAGTGATGAACCAGTTAGATTAGGTAAGTCAGGAAACCCCATAATATCCAAAAAAAGAGAAGATATGAATAGTTTAGAGTCTAAACTTAGGATCCTTTCTTATGGTGGAGGGGATGTAGATCCTGATAAAAAAATTAATGTTATGGAGTATTTTTCTAATAGTTCAGAGAAATTAGATGGACTTGCTAAAGAATATCCTGAACGTCAGACTTATCAAGTAAGAGCCTCTTACATGAAAGAAATAATTAATACGTTTGATAAATTTATATCAGACGATACTTTTGATTTATATCAAGAAAAGGCTGCTTTATTGTTAACCGACAAAAAGAAAGTCGATGTTTTTATTTGAAAAAAGCCTAGAACATAGCAAAACAGCTAACAGCTTATTGAACACCATTTTGGTGGTTTATAACACACCGAAACGGCGTATATTACATACCCTGATAATTTCACCAATAATTACCTTTGTAAACAAGTAATTAAAACAGCTAGGAATTAAGCATGTTATTTTGCCCCAAAACGGCGTTTAATAATGTTATTGGACAAAATTAGATTTCTACTTAAAACACAGGAATAAATTTAACTTTTTCAGTGTCCGGTTATCGCTCAAAGCCGACCTATAGAATAATTGCTTTAACACGTTTTGGGGCAAAAGCTTGTTAGAACAAAAGGCAGACTGCGACAAATAGCATCGAAAAGTTTCGAACTTTATTGTCATGGTTTTAGTATTTATTGTCGAGTTTCATAATTATTGTCCTCCGACACTTATATCTATTTTGAACTTCAATTATAGATTGGCAATCACAGCAGTTTTCTGCCGTTGGCACTGTTACTAATCTTTTAAACTGAATTTCAATACCGCATGTTTCACAATACCCGTATTCGCCAGGTTCTTTTTGAAGCCTAAATTTAACTCGTTGCAATGCCTTCAGCTGCAGACCTTTTCTATAACGTGAAATGTATTGTTGCTTACGCTCTTCTTCTAGTGCCGCTCGATCTAAAATATCTGCAAGTACATTGCTTTCAACATTCTTATTTATTGGTTCATTCAGAGCATTCTTAAGCATAGAAATTTCATCATTAACTTGGTTTATTATATGCCCTAATTGGTCTGTTTTTAAAAATTCATGCATTCCTTATATCCTATACTAAACATCAAAAAGGTATTTAAACTGTAAGCGTCTAGCGAACCACACCTAGCATCGATGTTCTGATTATCTAAAAATACCTGCTCAATGATAAATTCGGAGCAGGTGATGAAAACTTACAGAACAAGCGCACAGTGGCAGCAGCTTTTGCTGAAACGCAGTACGTTTAGTGGTACTAATATTGAATTCTGCCAACACCATAATGTCGCTATTACGACTTATTATAAACAACGTGCTTTACTGGCAAAAGACCAGCCTAATTCCACCTTGCCAGTGCACACGCAGTGCCTTACATCATCACGTTTTGTCCAGGTAAAACAAACTACTGAAGTCTGCGCGCAAACTCGTCAAAATACGCTGCAGTTTGATACGCTAACCGGCCAACTCACGTTTCCTATCGATTTAGCGACGGCCGATATCGTTGCCATTATTAAAGGGCTAACGGTATGAGGATGTTCGTTGATGTACCCACCGTCTATTTATGTGCCGATGCCGTTGATTTTCGAAAATCAATTAATGGTCTGGGGGCGTTGGTGGAAGCAGAGCTTGAACTACCCGTGCTCAGTGGTGCGCTATTTGTGTTTTGTAATAAAGGCCGTGACAAACTCAAACTGCTTTACTGGGATAACACCGGTTTTGCACTGTGGTATAAGCGATTAGATAAGCATAAGTTCAAATGGCCCAAACTCATGTCACCCACCATGACCTTAAGCGAGCAGCAATTACACTGGTTATTATCGGGTTATGATGTGATTGGACACAGTAAAATTGATGTCGCAGGTAAGCAAATGCTTTAATATTTGCGATCGATTGATGATCATCAAAGTGAGTTCAGTTAGCACTGCAAAGCCTTTGATGATGCCTTAAAATAGGCGTCATGAAAAATGAACTCGCCCTTAAACAGCGCATTGCTGAACTTGAAAAACTGTTAGCGCAGAAGGATGCCCAGATTGCGGCATTGGAAGAGCGCTGGAACTTGGCCCAACAAAAACAATTCGGCAAAAGTGCTGAAGGCTTTGCCGGGCAAGGCGAGTTATTCAATGAAGTGGAAGAAATTGTTGAGGAAGTTGAGGCAGAGCAACAATCCATTAGCTATACCCGTAAAAAGCCGGTGCGTAAGCCACTGCCAAAAGACTTACCTCGTGAGCAGGTTATTCACGACATCATCGACAAAACCTGTGATTGCTTTGGCGGTGAGCTACATAAAATGGGTGAAGATAAGTCAGAAAAGCTTGAGTTCATACCCGCTAAAATCAAAGTGATTGAGCATATTAGGCCTAAATACGCCTGCCGTCACTGTGATAAATCCTCAACTCAGACACAGATTAAACAAGCCTCAATGCCTGCCATGCCCATCAACAAAGGCATTGCAACCAGCAGTTTGCTCAGTCAGCTTATCACCAGTAAATACCAATACGGGTTACCGCTGTATCGCCAGGAAGCGATGTTTAAGCAATACGGTATTGAACTCAGTCGACAGACCATGAGCAGCTGGATAGACAAATCAGCCACACTCTTCGCGCCATTAGTTGAACGGCTTAAAGCCGAGCTGTTAAAGCAACCCACGCTGTTTGCCGATGAAACGCCATTAAAGGTGGTGAAATCGGACAAAGTAAACAGTTACATGTGGGTGTATTGCTCGGGTCGAGATTCACCAGACCCGAATAATCCTATCCCTAATATCGTACTTTACGACTTCCACAATAGTCGCGCGGCCGCCTGCGTGGTCAATTATCTTGATGGATATCAAGGGTACTTGCACGTGGATGGCTATCAAGCCTATGCCAGAACAGAGGCAACCTTAATCGGCTGCTGGGCGCATGCTCGTCGTAAATTTATCGACGCGAAAAAGCTACAAGGTAAAAACAAAACCGGCAAAGCGGATGTGGTATTGAGCCTTATCCAAAAACTGTACGGCGTTGAGTCACGCATCAAAGATAAAAGTGTGGATGACAAATATACGGCAAGACAAGAGGTTAGCCTGCCTATTCTTAGCAAGCTAAGAATATGGCTTGAGCAGGATCAGCCAAATTTAGTGGGGAACAGCAAACTGATAGAGGCAGCTAATTACCTGGCAAATCAATGGCACAAGCTCATACGCTATGTTGATGATGGCCGACTTAGCATCGATAATAATAGAGCAGAACGCGCGGTAAAACCGTTTGTGATAGGCCGAAAGAATTGGTTATTTAGCCAAACGGCTAACGGTGCCCATGCTAGTGCCACCCTTTACAGCATTGTGGAAACCGCCAAGATAAATGGTCTAATCCCATTTAATTACATCTGTGCTTGCCTTGATGAACTGTGCCAGCCTGAGCCCGATATCGACAGCTTGTTACCCTGGAATTTTAAAACATAGGTGTAGTTCGCTAGACGCTCACCTTAATTGCGGTGATTTATAGGCGATGAAACCTCGTTAAACGTTATTAACGCAGAGAAAGCGACCAGCTATATGTGGCTGTACTGTTGTGGCGATGATAAGCCGGGTAAAGACACTAATATTGTCCTGTTTGATTATCATAATAGTCGCGCGGCCCACTGTGTAGTTGGTTTTCTTGACGGTTATCAAGGCTACATGCACGTTGACGGCTACAAAGCATACGAGCAAACGAAGGCAACACTGGTTGCGTGCTTAGCTCATATACGCCGTAAGTTCATCGAGGCCAAAGGCAATAATAAAAAAACCGTTAAAGCGGATGTAGCACTTAACCTTATTCGCAAACTCTATGGTATTGAGCAAGCCATCAAAGGTAAATCGGTCAGTGAAAAATTCACCGTTAGGCAGCAAAAAGCCAAACCAATCGTTGATGAATTGTATCAATGGTTACTCAAACACAAAGATAAAATCCCTCCCCAAATGGCGCTAGGGAAAGCAATTACCTATGCGATAAACCAGTTTGAGAAATTCAGGCGTTACCTCGATGATGGCAGGCTCAGTATTGATAATAACCGAGCAGANTGGCTGTTCTCAAATACCAGTAATGGCGCGCATGCCAGCGCCATACTCTATAGTCTTGTTGAAACCGCAAAGGCAAATGATCTTGTAGTGCATGACTACATCTCAATGTGCTTGCAACATATTGCAGAGCAGCCAAGTAACCTTGAGCCACTGCTACCTTGGAATATTAAGCAAGGCTAGGTGTCGTTAGCTATACGCTTACAGCAGAAGTTACTATTTGAGTGTTTTGGCTAAAAATGTTTGTATTTTTTGATCTATAGCGGACATGGCTGAAAATATTCTTAATTGTCTAACATAGAGTATTAGATTAAATATATTTTTGAATTATTATACATTCTAATAACATTTACACTTCATAAGCTCAAGTGCTGAATAAATACACCAGCCCATATTAAAGTTGCGATGATAACGCTCACCATCACAGCCAAAGAGCCTAAGTCTTTCGCTAAACCTGACAGCGGATGAATTTCCGCGCCAATTCTATCGACTACTGCCTCAATAGCGGTATTGAAGATTTCTGCCAACAATACGAATAATAAAGCGCACCAAAGAATCACGTACTCAAAAAGTGAAAATGGAAAGAATAAACAGCCCACAACGAGAAGAACTGACAGCCAGAATTCTTGTTTAAACGCTGCTTCATTTGCTATCAGCCATTTAAACGCTCTGAGTGAATGCCCCGCTGCTAGGTATATTCGTTTTATTCCCGTCGGCTTTTGCTTAGTACCCATTGATTGGCTCCTGTTGGCTATTCTTAGCATTAGGTTTGGAATTAGGAAAGTGTAAGGTACGAAACACTACCGCGGCTATCAAACAAATGATTAACCATGACAACGTCATCGTTGTTAGTGTGTGACTTAAAAAATGGTCACCTATCGCCATCTTATAACTCCCCATAATCCAGCCAGTAGAAACAGCAAACGCTATCGCAATACATTGGTATTTCGGACGATAAAACAAAAAGAATAATGACATTAAGGCAAAACCACCGCTGGCATGACCCGCAGGAAAGCACTTGTACTTTTTAGTTGACTCAAACGATTCAGGCATTAATTCAAACGCCTTAACATAAGGGACATCGCCGCCATATAGTTCAAGCTGCGCAGGACAAGCACCATTGGTTGTTGCTTTTAAACCGCCGATGACTGACGGCACTAACATCAAAGAGAAAATAACCACTAATAATCGCTTTTGAAAGTGCTTAGAGTACTTGCGTCTACAAGCGATAACGTAAAAAGCAATGAGCGACAGTGCCAACAAAATAATGCTGTATTTAGGCAACAAGTAAAAAATAAAACGATAAGGCTCTTCATATTTATCAATTAACCACGTTTGGTTGGATGCATTGAATAACAAATTTTGAAGCCAAATATCGCTATTTGTTGTTTCAAATAAAAAAGCAATAAGCGTTAATGCATACATTGAATAAAGCAGGTGTTTACTCAAGTTCAAAACAATTCTCCATTTGCAAGGTGTTCCCTACTACCACTTCTATGGTCGAGTGGTGAATACCGTATTGAGCTGCGAGCAAATCTTTAATTGGCTTAAGATCTTGGAATTGTTCCATCGTTTTTAAGTTAACACTGGTTTCTAAATACACTTCGCTATCATCTAATTGCCACACATGAATGTGTCTTACTTTTTCAACATTCTCCATTGATTCGATATCCTTACAAATCTTATCGATATCGATATCAACGGGGACCGCTTGCATTAAAATACGAATACTTTGCTTAGCTAAAATAATACCGTGGTACACCACATAAACCGAGATAAGTATGGTTGCCAATAAATCGACAACATACCATTGATATAAAATGATCAAACTACCCGCAACAATGACAACGACAGAAGCAAAGGCATCAGATAAATTATGAATAAATGCCGCTCTGAGATTCAAGTTATTCTTCGCGCCTGCTTGATAAGTCAACCACGCGGTTATGGAATCAATCACTAAGGCTATTGTCGCAATCCAAACAACAATCCAACCATCAATAGGTTGAGGGTTAAAGTACTTCTCAACTGCGGCATAAATGAGATATATACCAAGAATAATAAGGGTAGTACTGTTGATTAATGCCCCGATAATTTCAGCCCGTTTAAAACCAAAAGTCATTTGGCTATTAGCGGGTTTTCTTGCAATTTTTCTCGCAACAATCGCAATAACGATAGCGCCTGCATCACTGAGGTTATGAAGCGCATCAGCAATCAAGGATAAACTACCTGATAAAACCCCGCCGATAACTTGGGCCACAGTAAGTAAAATATTGATAAATACTGCCATGCTTAATTTTCCGTCATGGTTATGTGCATGGCTGTGCGTATGGTTATTATTTGACATTTACTCTTCCTCTTGCGTAACAAATAGTGGTGATGGCGCTTTTTCAGGCAATGACATATCTGTGCTGATATTTAACGCATGTAGTAAAGAAAAAGAAAAAGCATCGTGAGAACTTTCTTTTTTACTTTGTTTGACCGTACTTTCCATATCAACGTGTGATGAAGAGCCGAACCAAGCAATTAAAGGTACATGAGTCTGTTCTTCAGGCGCCAGCATGTAAGGCATACCATGTAAGTAGAGTCCGTTCTTACCTAACGATTCACCATGATCGCCAATATAAAACATGGCAGTTTCAAAGTTGGTATTGTTCTCTTCTAATAAATTAATGGTTTCATTGATAAAGTAATCGGTATAGAGAATGGCATTATCATACGCATTAACAATTTCGCTAGTTTCACAGGCGGAGAGTTCGCTTGTTTGACAGGCAGGAGTGAACTTCTCAAAGTCTTTGGGGTATCGTTTGTAATATGCCGGGCCGTGGTTGCCCATTTGATGAAGCACTATGAGTACACTACCTTCTTGATCATCAATATACCCCTGTAAACCGTCTAACATACCAATGTCACGACACTCTATATCGCACACTGAATTTAGCTCAGGTGATTTGAAATTTTGGTATTCGACACGATCTGCGACGCCTTTTGAACTAGAGTTATTGTCTCGCCAAAGGACACTTACCCCGGCTTTGGAAATAACATCTAATACGTTTTGTGTTCGCCGTGCTTTTTTATTATCAAATGACTCTCGGTTATCGAATGAAAACATACAAGGGACCGAAATCGCGGTTGATGTGCCACAAGCATAGAATTTATCAAAACTAATTAAATCATCTCTTTGAGCTAATAATGGTGTAGTTTCTCGTTTATAGCCATTTATAGAAAGATTACCCGCATGGACAGTTTCACCGACAATGACAATGTAGAGTTTTTTATGCGACTCTTTATCAATATCATTGGCAGAGTTTACTACCATTAAAAATTCGTTATTTTCTTGCTGTTCAAGCACGTCCTTGAGGAAAAATCCCGTAGAGTAAATGGGATAGATAGGATTTAAGTAAAATCTTAATGGCTTGTGTTCTCTAAAGAAATTAGTGAATTGAGCACTAAAAATATAAAGTGAAACAGTAATTACACCAAGTGCCATGATGGTATTACTTATTTGTAGCCAACAGTTTTTTGTCCATGACGATTTATCTATTTTGACCATAAAAAGGCAAGCTATAGGTACTATGGCTAACAACAAAACAGTTAAAAAATACTCAAATGACAGTAAGTCAGTTGCTTCATCGATATTCGTTTCAGCAATGTTTTGAATCATTACATTATCAATGATGGTGCCAAAGCTATCGGTATAATAACCAGCCATGGCAGATAAGAGTAAAAGACTGCTCAGTACTATTCGAACGGGAATGATAATACTGAAAAATGACACAATAATGGTTAATACACTCATTACCACAAGAGTCAGCGCGATAATAAAACCTTGATTATCTTGCCACGGGTATACCGAATTAACTTGTTCAAAAAATGTAGAATTGCCCGTCACTATAATAAATAGCACGGTGGCGATAATAAGGAGGTTTGGCGAATAATTGAAAAACGACAGCTTTTTCATCATTATTCCCTAAATTTAGGATGCAAAAATTCGAAGCTAATAAAAGCCTACTATTGAATCTCTGCATCGAGTGAAAATGACTGGCTAAGCCCTGCTTTTGACAAGAGCTTAGCTAGTAGCGATTTATAGTGCTATCAAATTAGTTACTTACTTTATTAATTTGTAAGTTAATGAGTAAGTCACTAAGTTATCTAGCGCGTTAGTCTCTAAGATCTTTGATTTTGGCTTTTGAGAACCAAGCATATAAAACCGGTAACACAAACAAGGTGAGTAACGTTGCAGTAACCAAACCGCCAACAATAACACTCGCCAGTGGTCGTTGAATTTCAGCGCCAACTCCATTGGACATCAGCATTGGAATTAAACCTAACGCAGAAGTAATGGCGGTCATTAATACTGGACGTAAACGAGATACTGCCCCATCAAAAACAGCTTTTGAGGTGTCTATACCATCTTTTACCAGCTGGTTAATGCTTTCTACCATGACTACACCATTAAGCACGGCGACACCAAACAAAGTGATAAAGCCGACTGAACTTGGCACTGACAAGTATTGACCTGAAATATACAGTGAGAAAATACCACCTATAACGGCCAAGGGTACATTCACTAAAATAAGCATCGCTTGACCAACAGAGCCAAAGGCGAAATAAAGTAGCAAGGCAATTAGTGCCAATGATAGAGGCACTACCACTGATAGTCGCTGCTGCGCACGTTGTTGGTTTTCAAATTGACCACCAATCACTACAGAATAACCTGCAGGTAAATCTACTTTGCTATCAATAACTGCACGAATGTCGCTAACAACACTTCCCATGTCTCGACCTTGAACATTGGCTTGAATTACCACGCGTCGCTGTACATCATCACGTCGCACTTGTGGTGGGCCAGATTCAAAACTGACGGTAGCAATATCGCCTAAACGTACCCAAGCACCCGTAGGTGATTGTATTCTCAGATCTGCAATAGCTTCTTGGTTATCACGGTATTTTTCTTCAATGCGAACATAAATATCATAACGTTCATTACCATTGATTATTTGGCCAGCGCTAACGCCACCGATACCGTTTTTAACCACTTCCATGACATCGCCAACTGACAAACCAAAACGTGACAATTGCTGTCTTTTCGGTTTAATCACTAACTGTGCTTCACCAGCGATTTGCTCTAAGGCTACATCTCTTGCGCCATCAATTTGTTTGATTGCCGCTTCAATTTCTTGACCTTTGCTCGCCAACATATCTAATTCTGGTCCAAACAATTTAATGGCAAGTTGCGCTTTAACTCCTGACAGTAATTCATCTACACGAGTCGCTATGGGCTGTGAAAAGTTAAGTAATAACCCTGGGAATTGCTCAAGTTTCTCTTCCATTAAACCTTGTAATTCAACGCGATTTTTGGCACTTGTCCATTCTGAAACAGGTTTTAAGCCAATGTAAATTTCGATGTTATTAACTGGTTCAGGATCACCGCCGATTTCAGCACGTCCAATTCGACTTAGGGTATATTCAACTTCGGGGAACTCCATTAACTTTTCTTCAAGAATTGGAGCAACCGACAAGGCTGTTTCTAAACTTGCTGATGGCGCTAATGTTGCTCTTAGGTTAATGGTACCCTCTTCTAATTCTGGTACAAATTCAGTCCCTATTTGAGGTATTAAAGATGCTGCACCCACAAGTAACAATAATGAAGCAATAATAACTACTTTCGTGTGTTTCATCGCGGCTTTGAGGCCTTTTCGATAAAGCTTATCTAATGGTTTTAAGACAAAGCTTTCTCTTTCTTTAACGCCTTTATTAAACATAAAGGTTGCTAAGGCTGGAACCACAAACAGTGCCACTAAAATAGCCGAAATAACCGCTAAAATAATACTGATAGCCATCGGCTGGNCTGGAACAATTTAGCTTCCACTCCTTCAAAGCTAAATAACGGTGTAAATACCACTAAAATAATAGAGGCAGCAAAAAATACCGGGCGTGCAACTTCTTTTCCTGCTTCTTTTAATCGTAGAGGAATGCCTTCTTTATCATGTTCTACATCGTGGGGATCAGCATCTGTGCCTAACGTTCTCGCTTGCGCACTTTTGTAATGTGTTGAATCAGGTCTATTAAGGTGTTTGAACATGTTTTCAACCATCACAACAGAGCCATCAACCAACATACCAATAGCAACAGCGATACCACCTAACGACATTAAGTTTGCCGATAAACCTATCCAAGACATCACCATTAAGGCGATAGCGATTGAAATAGGAATTGAAATTAACACTAAAAAGGTTGCGCGTAAGTTCATTAAAAACAGAGCAAGTACGATAGCGATAAATATAAATGCCAGCGCTAATGCTTGCACTACAGTATCAACTGCTTTAGTAATTAAATCTGCCTGATCGTAGAAAGGTTCAAAACGTACGCCTTCAGGTAGTGCTTGGTTGATCATTGGAATACGTGCACTTATACCGTCGATTGTCGCTTTAGTATTTGCGCCCATACGTTTCAATACGATACCTGAAACCACTTCACCTAAGTTTTCAATGTTACCCTGTGCATCTCTGCGCGTCATAGTAACTGCGCCTTGGCGTATTTCACTACCCAGCGAAACCTTGGCTACATCTTCGATAGTCACCACAGTACCATCAACCGTTTTAACCGGTACTTGTCTAATATCAGCTAAACCTGCTTCGCCACTATTAAACCAACCTGTGCCACGAATAACTAATTGCTCTTGTCCACGGTTCATGTACCAACCGCCAACATTGGCATTGTTGTTATCGAGTGCAGTAACAATATCGTCTTGCGTTAACTCATATGATAATAATTTACTTGGCTCAATGTTGACTTGATACTGTCTGACGTTGCCGCCAAAAGATAAGACGTCGGTAACACCATCTACCGGCATAACCAATAACTTTACTATCCAATCGTTCAAGCTCCTTAAGGTCATAGAATCATAACCAGAATCTTTATCTGCAATTAACAAATACTGAAAAACTTGACCCAAACCTGAGGTGTTAGGTCCCATTGCTGGTGTGCCCACGCCTTGCGGAATTAACTCTTTTGCCGCTTGTAAACGCTCAAATACTAACTGGCGAGCAAAGTAGATGTCTGTGCCTCCTTTAAAGACAACAGTAACACCCGATAAACCCGTTTTTGAAATAGAGCGTACTTGCTCTACATCAGGCAACGCATACATTACTGCTTCAATGGGATAGGTTATTAACTGCTCTACTTCTTCAGCGGCTAAGCCCGGTGCTTCAGTATTAACCGCTACCTGAACATTGGTTACATCAGGAAAAGCATCTAAATTTAGTTTTGGGATCACCATAACAGAGCCTGCCATAGTAGCAATTAGGGCGATAATTACTAAGAGTCGATTATTGATCGACCAATCAATCATTTTATTAAACATAATCTTATTCCCCTAGTGGCCGTGCGGATCAAATCCGCCTTTTGCTATTTCTGACGCAACAAAAAAGGCACCTTTTGTTACCAAACGGGTATTAGGCTCAATACCGATAATTTGACGGTAATTGCCTAATGGCTGACCTAATTCAACTTCAACGGCTTTAAATTCACCAGAATGGTCTTCAACAAATACCGTCCAATCACCATCGGCACCACGCATTAATGCTGTTTCTGGTACTGCCATTACAGGGCTTTGCGTATCAAACTGAAAATTTACATTAACAAACATGCCTGAATGCAAACTGTCATCAGTATTTTCAACCGACAGTCTAACGATTCGGGTACGCGTACTTGGATCAATGGTATGTGCTTCTTGAATGACCTTGGCAACATGCACTTGCCCGGCAAACTCAACTTTTGCAATGGTGCCAATAGGAAGACTTAATTTTTTATTTGGCGAAACACGCGCTTCAACCCATAAGTCTTTTTCATCAGCCAATACCATGATTTTTTCACCGGCAGGCACACGTTGTCCTTGAGAGAAATCATCACTTAAAACCACACCAGAGCGCTGAGCGACTAAGGTATATTCACCAAGATTTGATGAGTTGTTTTTTACAATATCTTTAATGGCTGCTTTGGTTAAACCAAAGGCAGTTAATCGACCATAAGCTGAAATGTAATCTGTTTCACTGGCTAATAGGCGGCTTTCACTGACGGTGCCAAGGCCCAATTTTTTAGTTCGTTGCCACTCACTGTAAGCAACACGATATTGTGCTTGTGCTTCGGCCATTGATTCACTAAATAAGGTAACTAAAGACTGACCCTTAGTCACATGTTCACCTAAAATAGCATGACGACTGATCACTACCGATTCAGTACGTGAAGAGACAATGTAACTGGTATAACCGTTCGCTTTTATTTCTCCTGGTGCATAGATACTTTTAGCAAAAATTGCCGGCTTTAAGTTAGTCACTTTGATATTGGCGAGTGCCATTTTTTCTGGACTAAAACTTATGCCTTCTTCATGTTCTTCTTCAGCTGTTTCTTTACTCGCTGTTTCACTACCATGGTCATGACCGTCATCAGATTTCTCCTCCGCAGCATGGTCGTCTTTGCTTTCATCACTACCATGTTCATGACCACTTTCGTCATGCACTTCTTCACTTTCAGAGTCATGATCATGGTCAGTTTTTAATACGATGGATTGCTCTACTGCTGGCGTTTTTTCTAGAGCGGCATCGTTATATGATAATGCCGTAGTTGACACGACAGCTAAGCCAGTAAATAAACTACTTAGGGTAATGAGTTTTATTTTTTTCACTATTTTATGAGATGTTTTATCAGTTATTTTATTTTTCATTTTTAATTCCAAATTCTGTAACAATTCACGCTCATCAAGCCGCGTAAAGTGATATAATAGGTTTAGTTTAATAGCTTAGTTGCCGCATTTAATTGGCCTACATCGAGTAGCCATTGCACTTCGCTTATTTTGAACTGGGCTTGTAATTCAATGCCCGCGTATAAACCTTCCGCTCTTTGTTGTAATGCCAATAAATAATCCGAGGTATTTAAATCACCTACTTGCCATTGTTTTTGCAATAACTGCGCGCTGTGTTCGCCGCGTCCTTGCATTAACTGTTGCCAACGGCCAAGGTATTTTTTATTAGAGATTAGTGAGGCAGTACTTGCCTGTATCAAATACTTTTGCTTACGCATTACTGAACGAAAATTTGCTTCTGCGGCGATAGCTTGTTGGTTTTGTGCTTTGGCATTAGCTTGGTAATCATTACGAATATTTAACGGCATAGAAAAAGTAACTCCGACAACATTATCGACATCATTTTTTCCGGCACTAATTCCAATGGTAGGATCGGCTTTGGTTTCAAGCATGGCATATTGAGCTTTACTTTTTTGCATTTGCCACAGTGCTTGAGAGGCTAATACTTGCGGGTGCTGCGTTAACCACTGCTCAGCTACTTGAAAGTTTGTAACGCCTAAGCCCTGCTCTGGATATGCTTGTGTATCAGGACGCCAATCAGGCAACAACTCATTAACCTTGGCTTGAGCTTGTGTTAACTGTGCTTGTATTTGGGCCGTTTTATTAAGCATTTGCGACAAATTCAAGAAAGTTAACTCAGCATCAACCTGACCAAGATCGCCAGCTTTCTGCCTTTTAGTTACAATTTTAAGCAAGGTTTCTAACTGTTGCTCTTGTTCAAAAGCAAGTGACGACTTATCCATGGCAAGTTGCCAATTAATAAGTGCTTTTAAGGCTTGTGCTTTTTTCTGCTCTATCGCATAAGTGAATTGTTTACTGGCCGCCGTTAATATTTTATCGCCGATAGCAGCATTAACAGCCTGCTTATCCCACAAGTCAATCGTTTGGCTAATACCAATATTGTAATTATTTCCGTCACCTTCACGCTCGTAACCTGTCGATAGTTCTGGGTTGTAAAGTGGTAACTTACTGCCCTGTGCTTTGGAAAATTCAGCATTCATGAGTTCACGTGCTGAGACAATATCAGGGTGTTTATTGATTTGCCGATCGAGCCAGTCACTCGATAGCGTTGGCTTAGCAAAAGCGAAGCTACTAACAGATAAACTTGCTGAAAAGCCGATAAATAATGCGATTCCAGTAGATTTTGCTGAGAAAAATTTCATAATAATCTCTTAATTTAATAATAAAATGCCGCAACTAAACCAACTAGGCTACATTAAGCGCTAGTTAAGAATAAATTTGTTACGAATATAGCTTTAAAACTAAATTAAACGATTGGGGGGCGTATAGGTTCTTCAGTGAATATTTTATCTACATGATCAGCATAAAAATATTGATTTGTAATAATAAGTTTAGGGGTCTGTAGTGTAGATTTATTACTGGCAACCCACTGTGTGTGAGTGCCTTGACAGTGACCACAATGATGGCAATCTTTAATATTATGTTCAGTGTCAGATGATTCATCGAAAAGTTCAATATCATCACTATCATGGGAATGTTCTGTTTGAATATGTAGAGAGTCAATCTGATGACTTTCATTTGAATTAGCCACAGAAGCAAACGACTGCAATGCAATCGATAGTACTACTAACAAACTAATCCAAGTATTTTTCATTTTTACTCTAACATCAAAATTTTAAAAAACATGGTAGTCAAGAAACCCACTCAAGTCAATCAAATTAAGTAGTTTATACAGGACAATCCACGGCAAGATCATTATAAATTGAACTTCTAGAACAAGTAGCGATCAGATCAAGGCATTATAATCACCTTGGTCACTTAATATGAGCGCTACTTTTCTGAAACACTTTGATTCAATTACCGATCCTCGCATTGAACGCTGTAAAAAGCATGAACTTATCGATATTCTCCTCTTAGCCATTAGTGCTGTACTCTCCGGCGCAGAAGGATGGGAGGATATTGAAGATTTTGGGCATCTAAAACTTGATTGGTTAAAAAAATATGGCGCTTTCAAAGAGGGTATCCCAAGACACGACACCATTGCCCGTGTCATTTGTCGGTTAAAATCAGATGAAATAGAGCATTCATTTCAATCTTGGATATCATCACTTATTGAAACCACTGGTGCTGATATCATTGCCATTGATGGAAAAACAGCACGTCGTTCATTTACAACCAAAGATAGAAAAAGTGCCTTACATACCGTCAGCGCATGGAGCTGCCAACACCAATTAGGGGTTTTGCGCCCATCCCCTCGAAATTAACCTTAGTCTAAATTTTTAAGCTTTTTTCTAACTCTAATTACCGTACTTCGACTAACTCCAACTGCTTCAGCCGTTTTATTAATACTAAATCCAGCTTCAGTAAACGAGGCAATCCTATCATGAGCCTCTAAATCAGGCTGACGACCGTGATAAAGTCCCTTTTGCTGTGCTTTTACAATACCTTCTTTTTGCTTACGTTCACGTTCTCGATATTCTTTATATGCACTGGCCGCTAATATTTCTAACAGCATATTATTAATAGCACTAAGTATTGATCTCATAAAATCATCACTTGGAAAACTGCCAAATGTTAAATGACTGGTTGGTAGATCTAAACTAACAACACTAATTCCTTTTTCATTTATTGAGGCTACTAGAGTTTTCCAATCATCAGGGCTTAGCCTTGTTAAACGATCGATTGATTCAACTAACAAAACATCACCGGACTCTGATTCATCCAATAAACGAATTAGCTCTGGTCTATCTAAAGAATTACCAGATTTATTTTCTATATAAAAAGAAGCAATTCGTTTGCTGAAGCCAGAAACGAATTTTTTTAATGAGCTTTTTGCTCTATTTGCATCTTGCTCAGAAGTTGATGCTCGTAAATATGCTCTTATGAACATTTTTGCCTAATTAGGTCTATTTAGATGGTGTCATATCATATAGGTTTATTTAAGTGGTGTCATTACGTAATTGCCTGTGATATATTAACAGTATCTTTAGGGTGTACTCATGTAGAACTGCATGTAATAACACTAATTTGGACTTTGATAATGAAAAAGGATAAACCATACATTGTTGTGGTTTAATATTGTTGTAACAACGGTAACTTTACTTATTTAATAGAAGAAAAAACAAAATCAATTAGCGATGTTTAAACTGGTATTCATTGATGGTCACTTTAATTAGATATAAAGTAAGTAAACAAAAAGTCAGTAAGGTAATTGATAACGTGTCTAAACGAACCATAAGTATGTTGGCTAAAGAACTGAGTGTAAATGTCGAAACAATTCGCTTTTATGAACGCAAAGGCTTAATTAAACAACCACCAAAGCCTATGCAGGGCTATAGACATTACCCGAAAGAAACGGTAAATAGAATACATTTTATCAAGCGTTCTCAAGAATTAGGTTTTACGCTAAATGAGATTGAAGGGTTACTTGCGTTAAACGATAGTCCATGTAGTAAAGTACAAGAATTAGCTAATAAAAAACTGATCGCAGTACAAAAAAAGATGGCTGACTTGTTGTTGTTAGAACACGCTTTGGAAGAACATTTAGGACAATGCCAAAATAATGATGACGATAGCCACTGCCCAATAATTGATTCGTTGCAACCGAAGTAAATGATTCACTTAACTACCATTTCCCACTAAAACAGCATATCCAATTTTACTTCTGCGCCTTAATTCAAGTTAGCTTATTCCCCGTATCTGTCGTAGCAGATTATCAAAGATAAATTTTTTATAAATCACCCTTGACTCCGTACTTAGGTACATGCAATACACTTGCATTATCACTTAATGAGGTATCTATATGAATCAAAAAGAATCAAACCTTCCAATGATAGGAGGCATCATAGCAGCATTAGGCGCAGGCGTATGCTGTGTAGGTCCTTTGCTCCTGTTATTACTTGGGGTAAGTGGCTCATGGATTGGTAATTTAACTGCATTTGAACCCTATAGGCCATTATTTATCGCATTTGTAGTGTTGTTGTTTGGTTACTCAGGTTGGAAAATTTACCGTCCTGTAGAAGAGTGTGAGCCGGGAACGGCCTGTGCAATTCCTAAGAAACAGCAACAACGAAAAGTAATTTTCTGGCTGAGCGTTATAGTTGCGACAATTTTAGTGACCAGTAATTATTGGATACTTTTGTTTGCTTAATATACAGATCAAGAAATTTATAACATTTTAAAATTTGGAGCTAATTATGAAAAAATTATTATTAACCGCACTGCTTTCACTTTCTAGTTTTGGTGCTTTTGCTGAAGTAAAAACAGTTACACTGGAAGTGCCAACGATGAACTGTGCGACATGTCCAATCACAGTTAAAAAGTCATTAGAAAATGTTGATGGCGTTGAAAATGCGAAAGTTACCTACAAGCCTAAGCTAGCTGTTGTTTCTTTTGATGACACTAAAACCAACATCAATGCATTAATTGCAGCGACTACCAACGCTGGCTACCCTTCAAATTTAAAAAGTGAAAATAAGTAATGTTTAGCCCCTTAGAACTAGTTACGCGTATCGGAGATAAAGCAGGCTCTATAGGTGCACTTGTTTCGGCAATGGGATGCGCCATGTGTTTTCCCGCGATAGCTAGTCTTGGTGCGGCAATTGGGATGGGATTTCTTAGTCAGTGGGAAGGGGTATTTATCAATACGTTGTTACCACTGTTTGCAGTATTAGCGCTGGCAATGAATATCTTAGGCTGGTTTAGCCATCGTCAATGGCACCGTAGTTTTATCGGTTCAATTGGCCCCATTTTGGTTTTACTCTCTTTATACCCTTGGTTCCAGTACGGGTGGAGTTCATACGTTACTTATACGGGGCTAGGACTAATGGTTGCTGTATCAATTTGGGACATGGTTTCTCCTGCGAATAAACGCTGTGATGATGAAACTTGTACCGCTTAACTTTTTAAGAGGAATAAAATATGTCAACGAATAGTTGTTGCTCGTCAAATGACATCCAGCCAGAACAATTACATGTAGCCATTATTGGTAGTGGTTCAGGGGCCTTTGCCAGTGCGATTAAAGCAGCAGAAGGCGGAGCAAGAGTTACTATCATTGAAGGAGCCGATGTAATCGGAGGTTGCTGTGTAAATGTCGGCTGTGTTCCTTCAAAAATATTGATCCGTGCTGCGCAATTAGCGCATCAGCAACGTACTAACCCGTTTGATGGTTTAGAAAATATTCAGCCACAACTTAGCCGCTCCTTATTAGCACATCAGCAAAACGCTCGCGTCGAAGAACTACGCGATGCTAAATATCAACGTATTTTAGAGAGTAATCCCGCGCTATCTTTACTTAAAGGTTATGCACGTTTTAAAAATCAAAATACCTTGCTAGTTCACAAGTCTGATGGTAGTGAAGAAGAGCTGGTTGCAGATCGCATTTTAATTGCAACAGGCTCTACACCAAGCATTCCGCCAATTAAGGGTTTAGTTGATACACCTTATTGGACATCAACAGAAGCCTTATTTGCAGAAGAGTTACCGAGTAGTCTAGTTGTCATCGGCTCCTCCGTTGTTGCTCTGGAAATTGCGCAAGCTTATGCCCGTTTAGGTAGCCGTGTGACAATTCTAGCCAGACATACCCTTTTATATGCTGAAGATCCGTTATTAGGTGAAAAACTGGCAGAGTGCTTTGAAAAAGAAGGTATTAGGGTACTTAATAATACGCAAGCAAGTCATGTTTCTTATGATAGCAATGGTTTTTCATTGGAAACTAACGAAGGAACATTAATCGCTGAAAAATTGCTTATCTCTACGGGTCGCCATGCAAATACTGGAAAGCTTGGTTTAGAAAATGTTGGTGTTGAAACAGATAAAAGTGGTGCCATTGTTGTTAATAGTATGATGGAAACATCAACAGCTAACATTTATGCCGCTGGAGATTGCTCCAATATGCCACAATTTGTTTATGTTGCTGCTGCTGCCGGAAGTAGGGCTGGAATTAATATGACAGGTGGAAATGCGCAACTCGACTTATCTACCATGCCTGCTGTTATATTCACCGACCCACAAGTTGCTACGGTAGGTCTAACCGAAGTACAAGCTTCAGCGGTAGGAATAAATACGATAAGTCGTGTACTTGATATGGAAAACGTACCAAGAGCTTTAGCAAATTTTGAAACGGATGGTTTTATCAAGTTGGTAGCTGAAGAATCCACGGGAAAACTGATAGGCGCACAAATTTTAGCCCATGAAGGCGGAGAACTGATTCAAAGTGCGGCTCTTGCTATTCATAATAAAATGACAGTCGAAGAATTGGCAGGTCAACTATTTCCGTATTTGACGATGGTTGAAGGATTGAAGTTATGCGCTCAAACCTTTAGCAAAGACGTTAAAGAGCTATCTTGCTGCGCAGGGTAATCATTTAACGGTAATGTACTTACAGAAATGTTAATGGAGTGCCAATTGATTGAATGTAATCAAGATATCTTAAGGCATTCCATTAACAACACAAATTGGAAGCATGCTAAATCATGATTAAATCTAAGGTTGAAAACATTCCTGTTGGTGAAGTCAGTTTTTTGACAGAGATACCTGACATCAATAAGTTCATTAGTAGTGATGATGATGCGTTGGATTTTCCTTTGAGTATTTCTCAACTGGCACTAGCTGCACAAACATCTGTCCATACGGTAAGAAATTATGTTCTTGAGAACTTAGTACACTGCGAAGAAAAAACTAAGTCAGGCCATTCACTTTACGGCTTATGTGCATTAAAGAGATTAAAGTTCATTCGAGCAGCAAGGGCGGCAGGTCTTCTTGTAGTTGATATCAAGCCATTACTAATGGCAATAGATGCAGGAGAAAGAAAAGTTCCTGAAGACATCCAAAAGCTGCTACTTACTAAAATCGAGCATAGAAAAGTATTTTTAAATCTAGTAACAAACCAAATTGAAGAGTTTTGCAATTAGAACAATTATAGAACAGTTCATGGCTCGACTAAAAACTTGTTAGCTTATCTGTTTTCTATCAATGTTAGCTTGTATATATCAAGCATATAGAATATCAACACCTCCAATTTTTAATGGCACTTTGATGCGCAGTACCTTTTGAATTAGAAATACAAACAGATGGCATTCTTTAACTTATTGATTCTACATCACTAAGTAAACCAGCTAAGTCGATTTCTTTGCGGTCTTTATTAAAGGCATATTCCCCATTTAGATTAATGTGTTGCCAAGCAACAGGTGAAAGCCGAGAAATAACATCAACCACATCTTGCCTACCGTTCCTCTCTTGGATTTGTAAAAATGCCGATAGTAACGCGGAATTATAATAAATAATGCAATTTGAAATGAGTCGAGCACAATCGTTCCATTGTGATACTTGGTAATCATTCCCCCCACGAAATTTATTGCCATTAACTGAAGTAATAGCACGTTTTAACTGATGGTATGCTTCACCTCTGTTCAAGGCTTGCTGGACGTAATGACGCAACGTTGAATTATCAACATACTCCAAAACATAAATAGATTTAATTAAACGGTCGTACTCATGCAATGCTGACAATCTTCGGCTCTTGCCGTTACTCAACTTTCTAATGATTGTGCTTTGAGTGGTGGTTTTACGACTCAATGAACAAACAATATGCTGAATATTGTCCCATTCTTCAGCAATTAGCTTATGATTAATATCTTTCTTTAATTGAATACGGCCTCCGTTCTCTTCAGTCACTTCAAATAGCTCAAAAAACACCTTTTTCATTTTCGCGTATCGAGGGGCGAATGTGTAACCAAAGAAATCTAATATAGCGAAGTTAACATTATTGGTACCATGCGTATCGGTCGATAAGGTATTAGGCTGTATATCTGAAGAGTTGTTATAGAGTAAGTCAAAAGCAAAGTGACCTTCATATTCGTTAGCGCCAATGACTTGCGTACTCACCGGAACATGATTAGAAACCAATGTTAATGCTGAAACACCTTTACCTTTGGAGAAGTACTTAGACGAATACCGAGCCTTAAACGTATTTATGCGACACTCAAATTTTTGACCATCAATGCTTGAAAACAACTGATTATCGTCCACATGGTAATAGGCAAATATTGGCAACGTGGCTATAGCATTAGAAACCTGATCATTAGACGTTTTGAGTGTTTCATATCTGACATAACTATCATCTACACTGCGTAATTTACCCATTGAACGGTCAGAGATATTCGCCATTTTATATAGGCCGTAATTGGTGCCGTTTGCCAATATACAGGCGATCAGATCTTCTTTATTTACTGGTGATTTTTCTTTAGTTGCTGATATGTGTGTAAATGAATTTAAGTAACCTGTCTTTTGATCAACAAACAACATGAGTTCAACGATACCCATGTGTTGAATTTGATTGTAGAGCGGGTTTTCAATTGTTTGTTGCCAACGGCTGTTAGGAATTGACCACTTGAGTTCGGCTTTGCCAGGAATAAACTCAACATACTTATTATCACCACTAAAGATATGCTCGCTTGCTTCCTTCAGCTTAACTTCTAATTGTTGGCTCTTATCTGCGAGTGTTTGGTTAATCGGTGTTGCCAGCTTATCAAGGCCAGTGTTTTCAATGATTGTCTCTTTTTGCTGCCATTCTTTAGGTTGTATAAGATCTGACGTTAAACTACGGTTATTAACGCTTTCTTTCACCGTTAAGCTATTACTGTGAAATAATTGTTCGGCTTTACGATAAAGGAAATACTCAAATCGATTAGCAATTAATTTGGTATTTTCTCCCTCTAAATACTCTCGGTCATGTTTAGGTACCACATCGATGTTAATGGTTTGGATAGCCTTTAATTCACTAAGTTCAGAATGTGCCATAACATACTGCTCATGGAGTTCATCCTTTAAATGAATGAACTCAATATCGATAGACATAAATAATGAGCGGATAAGTTTTTTAATTTTACTGGATTGTTTATCAATAAATTGCCATTCGTACTGACGGCCATCAAAGTCGTTATTATCTAAGTGATCACTTAACAGTTTAATACTGTCAGCAGGGATCAATTCAAAGGCTTTTTTACGTACATCACCAAAGCTTAAATCATCGTCCATATCGGTATCGATGAAGTACTTTAATAAACTACCAGCGGATTTTAATTTGGTTCTTACAATGGTTACATCTTCAACAATACGCTGCTTTGCATAGCCTTTAGCTGATTCGGTTAACTTCCTTACCAAGTAAATAAATGCAGCAACAAGATTGTCGTTAGTCTCTCGGTACCTGAAGAACAAGTAACAAACGAGATATAAAATAGTTTGGCTATCTGCGTGTTTTCTAAGCTTATAAACGGACTTGTGCTTTACCAGTGAAGCATAGTATTCAAGATTTTTAGGTGATAGCTCCAGTTCAGCAATCAGTGACTTAATTTCTGGATAAAGCGAGCGTATAATTTTATGCGTCTTCAGCTCTTGGGTGATTTGGCTCGTTGAAAAGTCCTTAGCCATTTTCTTTAACTTGGCTAAGTCAGTAAAGGTATTATTTGACTCAAGTAATTTAAGTAATGTTTTTCTGGTACCTGAAGACAAACTATCAAGCAGCACCATTTCAATTCGGTTACGCTCATTTGATAATACCGTAGAAATAGTGTCTTGCAGCGTTGTATAACCAGCTAGCGCTATTCTGTTTTGACCAAAATAAGCAATACATTCATCAAAAACATACCTTGGTTCAAGGTTGATTTTTACAACATCGTTAAGCCTTTTTAATAGCGGCTCTTTATCTAACTTGCTTTGGTATGCTGTAAACCCTGTATATTTTAATAACTTATTAATCAGCTTAGTTTTTGTTGTTGGTGATAAATCCTCAAGAGACATATCTTTATCGCTGAAATACTTGGATCTTACATAATCTAAATCATTACTGACTTGAGTAAATGAGAAATTAAATACTATTGGCCGTGACCTAAAGTAACCAAGCAGTAAGATAAAATACACTCTGGTTTCAATACGTCTTAATTCGTTGACGAGCCTTTGAGTTTCACTATCTAACGAAAAATAATCATCACGATCTTTACGGTTAAAATTGGGTAAGGCATAGAGTTCGTTGATTTCTGATTCGCTGAGAATTTGTATACGCTTGGTGTTTGATGAAGAAATAGTGGTAAGCCTTTCTTGTTATTTTTAATCAGCATACCTTAATCAATGAGGTTAATGTTTACCAGTCAACTGCTTAACATTACCATAAAGCCGATTTAAGCGACTAAAGTGGTAAACTTTTCATAAGATAGTTTACCACTGTGTATTATTACTTAAGAATACTAATGCCGATTTCGAGGGGATGGGCTAAATAATACAAACTGTGTTATTCAAGGGGTGAAGTCCAATGGTACGAAAAGTTACTCTAAGCGTGAAAATTCAAGCTAAGGTTAATTTCGAGGGGATGGGCGCAAAACCCCTAGATATGTCTATCATGGAAGTAAAAACGCTAATGGGCAGTCGTTCGAGGCCAGATCAGAGCTGTTCAAATATCAATACGTTAATAGCTAAGCATTTATCAGACGTCATTATTCGCATTGAAGAGCTAAACGTATTAAAGTCATCACTCGAAAATATGGCGTCATCGTGTGACCAAGACAAAACCATTAGGGACTGTGGTATTTTAAATTATTTACACACTTAAAATTGTAAGAAGAACACAATTTCACTGTGCGCGCTCACCTTAACTTGTATCTATCGGCTAACATTCGTCATTTGTATAGATTTATAAGGCAAAAATCAATAGCCTGAACTTTTGATACTGAGTCAGCCATGCATATTCATTTGTGGCCCTACAAAGCGATTTACATCGGAATCAGTCCTGATAATGATGTTCATGCACATCATGCTGTCCAAATTTGCATTGGTTTAGACAAAGACATCTCGGTTCAAGATTACAAGGCACAAAGTATTCACACCGGACAATGTATTGTGATTTTCGAAGATGTCCCTCACAAGGTTTTGGCACAGGACAATCAGATTGTAGTCATCTATTTAGAGCCTGAAGATAGGCAAAACCAACAACTTCTCAAAGCCTTACGTCAAGCCAGGAGTGATGGAATTAATACTCTGCCGCTTACTAGCAAAGAATTGGGATCCATTTCTCAGCATCTATTTACTGACGTCGATATCGACAAAGTGTGGAAAACAGTAAATAAAGCGGTAGGGCTAGTCTATAGTCCTGCGCTTTCATCGCGCCCTGAGGATAAACGGGTACGAGCGGTCATCGACATTATTGCTTCGCAGAGAGGTTGTGCAATCGATATGGCGTTTTTATCATCGAAGGTTTTCTTGTCCCCAAGTCGCAATCAAGTCCTAATTGCTCAGCCCAGCTCCTGATGATAGACCTGTAATATGAATAGCTTATTGGTTGATTAGAGCGACGTATACTCCGAAACAAATAATCACTGGGTTGCAATTTAACTTCTTGAATCCAATGGATAATACTTTGTTGTGTTCTCGGAGTTATCTCAAATTGAACTTCGATCCCAGTTTTCTTCTGCGTTAATTGAACCCTTTCAAATACTTGATCGAGAGTAGTGACGTCTCGAACTTTTAAAGAGAGTAAGTCACATGATCTTAGCTTGCTATCTATAGCCAAATTAAGTAAAGCTAATTGCATCAAGTTGTTTTGAATTTCAATTCGAGTGCGAATACGCCAAATCTCTTCAAGCTTGAAAGGACGTTTCACACCAGTAGCATTGTGATTTAGTTCTGGTTTCATAGTGACCTCCTATTTAAAAGTCACTATGAGGATAGTGGATGTATTACTGATTAGGATTTGGACAAAAACGTTTCAGAGCCGAATGACGGCTCTGTGCCAGAAGCAGCCGTTAAATAGTATTGTTAAAATCAAAAACTCTGACTCCATTGATTGAAAAATCACACATCACTAGACACTATGAAAGTACCACTACTTTGAGAAAATGGTAGTTAAGAAGGAGGCTTGTTATTAATTATAAGCTTTACAAAACATCCAAATTGTTAATCCAACAAGAGAAAGTGTTGCGCATATAGCAATGTATAATTTGATTTCAACCTGGGTCTGCGCGCTTTCAATATCGCTTTTGGCTTTTCCTATCTCCGGAGCCTCATCTTCGTAAGTTTTAGCTAATGCATTGAATACACCGCGATATTCCTTACTCATAGTACTAATTGTTGAAAATTGACCGAACAAATTAAAAATTAGTAATACCGCTAATACTGACACTGTAACAATAACAGACACATTTTTTGCGAATGCCATCGTTTCTAAGCCACCTATTTCAATTTCCTTTATTTGAGTGGTTGCAAACCAAATACCCGCCGGCAGGGATAAAAGTTTAGTCGCTATATTGTCAAAGACCCCATGAATTTTGCTTACATACTCAGTACGCTTTTCCAAATATTCCTTACGCACTTTATCAAAAGTGTAATTTTCTACATAGCTTTGGTAGCTTAAAAGCACATTCGACACCAAAGAGTCCATATGTTGTATCAAATAGCTAAACCGCTGCCTCAACGTATTATCTTTAAGAAACGAAACTAACTCCCTGCACATTAAGCAAGTGATTGCTTCTTTGTGTAAATCTTTACTCAGCAGCTTCTTAAGGGCATCAAGGTCAATCGAGTGCGTTAAATCAGACTCCTTCAAAACAAACTCGAAATTCAAAGGTCGCTCATAGAAAATGGTACTATCTCCACCTTCAGTAGATTCAGCCAACTCTTTTACAAACTCATAGGCCTTGTGCACATTCAGATAATTAACATATTTTTCGTCTCCACTATCTGGTGTCAATAACGTACTAGTGTTAGTGAAAAAAATATATTTAACTGGTGATTTTACACGTAGCTCATTAGCCAGAAGTTCATTCCATTCAGAACAAATTGAATAGTCTGACTTGATTTGTTGTGCGGTTAGCTCGATGTAAAATCGTATATTATTTTCAAAGTGTGCTGGCTTAAGTTGGCTGAGGTTTGCGCTAGAAAAGGGCTTCCCATCTTTATTAAAGTCGTACGAACCTGTAGTTAATCCCGCATCAGCTAGTAACTCCAACTTATCTTTTAGTTGTGGTGTAAGACGAAGCCATCCTTTAAATTCACCGTCTTGAAGTTCTTTTTCATCAAGTGCAGCGAAAACTACGGCATATGCGTCGAGAATTTGGGTGCTCATTAGTTATCTTGACCAAGATCGTCTTCTAGCTCTTCTTCAATCGCTGCACGCAAAGAGTCAGGGATTTCTGAAAAGGTAAGCTCTCCATCGTCATATTTTACAGTGGTGTTTAGCATACCTCTATCAAAGCTAATCGCAATACCCTTTCCTCTACCAGAAAGTTTTTTGTAGCTTTTTAGTACCTTTGCGTCAATAGCAAGCTCTTCAGGCAAATCATGTATTTCTTTCGCCTGCCTAGCAAATTCATCTGCACGATCTGGAAAAACATGATTTGATACATGGCTCAATTGGACTTGATTCCCAAGTTTTTGTTGCTCTTTAATGTAATCATGCGCTTGTGCAACTTTTTGTGACACGACATCATCGTCCATGCCACAAGCGTTCTTTGCGTAATCTTGTATAGCACTTTTTAATTTCTTGGTTTCAACAGTTGCTGCCAGCTTATCTCTTTGACACCCGATAAATTTTTCAAAATAATCTCTCACGTCGGCTGCTAAGCCTGTTCGGAAGCGAACATATCTTGTGCTTAATTCACTTTTCCATTGAGTAAGGTTGATAGCGGCTCCTAAATGAAGCCTTTTCAAATCTAAGATTTCACTGGCTACAACTTCCAGATTAGCTGCTACATCGATGCCTTCGGTTTTATTCAAAATAGCTACAGCCAACCAATCATCATCGTTTCTTTCATATTGATAAAACACCAGATAACCGCCTTTAACAGAATGTAGTTGATCACCTACGATGACACTTTCATATTTGTTCGCCAATTCTTTTGTCATAGCAATAAAGTCAGAACATTTACATTCATCGTCGTAGTACTTTTTTAGTTTCTGCTCAAAGGCAGGTTCAACTTCATTATCTCCATCTACACCAAATTCGCCGATATTGAGATGAGCATTTGAAAAAAGTTCCAACAATCCGTCCGTTAGCTGTGCTGTCATTCCTTGCGTGCTATTCTCATTATTCCTGAGTTGCTTTGAAAGTCGTTCACCATCTTTGTCACGTTTTACAACATGAATAATTACGTGTTTAATTGCCATACATCGCCTGTTTATTTTTGGACAAGGAACTTTCAAAAGAGAAGAGAAAAGCTAATCCTTGCTTTATATGAATCTAAATCATTCAAACTTTAAATTGTTTTGCCTACACAAAGCAAGCCCTAATAAGCGACATGGGGCAGGTAAGAAGTTTTATCAAAGACCGCTTTTCGCTCTAAGTCGGACTTCGTCAAGTTAGCCTTAACGACAGAACTTTTTAAAAATCCAAAATTTATAATATTAACTGCTACACTTTCTATTATTCTCGATTGCATCAATCTCAGCTTTTTTTTCAATAAACCTCTCTAATGGGTTCCAAGTTTCGTAACATTTTTTTGGCATTGAGTATTTACTCCTCAAAGTTTCTGCTATTTCATTGGCCTCAATTCCAAGAAGTGCATATTGATATTGCCTAGCCCTAAAAGCATCTCTGTAATCAGGTGCTCCATCACCATATTCCGCTGCTATGGAAATAACTTCTTTTGCGTAGTTAAGGCGATTAGGCAAGTCCAATATTCTATACATCAAGTCAAACCTCATTGACTGCCACTTTCCATCTATACCATCTAAGTCGATAGTAGGTGTTTTACTATTTGTCACTAAGCAACCTTGCTGATCTTCCACTCCATTGTCACATACGGAGTTTTTCAAGTTAGTTGTCGCATCAAATTAAATTTTATGCCGCCCGCATTGCTTCTTTTTTCTCTGGATTTAAATTTACTTCATTGATCATCGTCCAATCTCGAGACTTTCCTGACCAACGACTTGGATTCTGTAATTTCGCCATCCCATTTACCTGATGACGTTTCGCTAGTATCGCTTTATCTAATCCTAAATGACGCTGGTTTGGCGTGACAAATTTAATACCGCTGTGCAAGTGCTCATCGTTGTACCAATCAACAAATCCGCTAACCCACTTTCTTGCGCTACCCATGCTTTCAAAGGCTTTCTCAGGGTATTCCGGGCGATACTTTAACGTCTTAAATAGCGATTCAGAATAAGGATTATCATTACTCACAGACGGTCGGCTAAATGAAGGAACAATACCTAACTCCTGCAATGTCGCTAATAACGTTGCCCCTTTCATTGGACTGCCATTATCCGAGTGCAGCGTGACTTGCTCAGGCTTTACCTGCTCTCGCCTGCAAATATCTACCATTAAATCAGCCGCCAGTGTGCTTAGTTGTGTGTCATGAACCTGCCAACCAACTATTTTTCGACTATAAATATCCATCACTAAATATAAGTATAAAAACTGACCTTTAACAGCTGTTGGCAAATACGTGATATCCCATGTATAAATTTCGTTTACACGTGTTGCCCTGAGTGCTTTTGGCTTTTTTATCTTTTTATTTGGTTTAACTTTTTCTCTGTGTGTTAATAATTTATGCGATTTCATAACGCGATAAAACGAGCTTTCTGATGCTATCCACACATCTTTATCCAATAGTTTAGGGACTATCTTGCTGGGTGGTAAATGCCCATATTCTATTGAATTAACCGTCTTAATTATACGCTGTTGCTCTAATTCAGTTAGCCTGTTAGGTGGTCGCTTTATCGTACTTGTTCGCTTATCTGTCATATCATCAGCTTCAATCCAGCGTTGAATTGTTCTTGCCGTTAGACCAAGTAACTCACATGCTTTTTCTTGCCTTGCCCCTGATTTCTGCGCGTCGGTAATGAGCTTTATCAATTCATGACGCTCAGTTGAGCTGGTTAATCGTCCTCGTTGAAACCCCAAAGCGCATCTGCTTTTTTTTTGAGTACGAGTAAGGCGGCTGTTTCTGCTAACGCTTTGTCTTTACGATTAAGCTCTTTTTGAAGCTGCTTAATTTCTTGTTTGAGCTGTTTACTGTCTGATTTTACGGGCTTCGTTGAAGGCCCTTTAGCAAAATCTTGCTTCCATTGTTTAATATGATGCGGGTAAAGCCCCTTAGCACGGCAATATTCATTAAGAGCTGCTTCATCTAAACTCGCACATTCAATAATGGCGTTAAGCCTTTCTTCTAAGCTCCAGTCATGAGGGCGTTTTTCTGTTGTCATGTGACTACCATTATTTTTAGTTTCAAGTTCATGGTTTTTAGCAAGCGCGATCCATCGTTGCAAGGTTGAATAACCGATGCCTAAATCTAGCGCAATATCTTCTAGGCGAACATCATCACATTGAGATAATGCTTTTTCAACAGCGTGAACTTTAAATTCTTGTGTAAATCGACGTCTCATTTTATCTGCCTCTATTAAAAGTTAGAGGCGACAACTATCCTGACACAGGGGGCT